>JAQSDT010000089.1 GCA_029946075.1 bacterium
GGATGAGGGGTACCTCTCCGTGCCTTCGGTGTTTGCGGAGAGGTACCCCTCATCCGCCTCCGCTTCGCTCCGGCACCTTCTCCCACAAGGGGAGAAGGGAAGGTCACGCCCCCACGACGCCCTCATGCCCCCGCCGGTGCCACCGGCATCGGCCACGTCGTGTACGCCTTCGGCAAATTCACCGGCCGATAATCCGTCACGTCTGCCATCCGCTTCACCACGGACTCATGCACGATGGCCCCCTCCGGAATCAGCCGCGGCTCCGCATCCGGGATGTACCAGCCGAAATAGCTCTGCCGCGCCGGCCACTCCTTGTATTTTGCGCTCTTGGGAATGAACTCCAGGATCCACCACGCGCCCTTCAGCGAAATATGCAGATCGCCGCGCACATCGGGCGCGACGTAGGCGTACGGGCTGTTCTTGCGCTGGATGCCCCAGGCGAGGCGGTTGACGTTGCTGGTCGTGAACTGCAGCCCGCTTTTGGCGGCTTCCTCGATCATCCAGATCAGCGGATATTTCGAGAGGCCGCTTTCCTTCTCGGGATAGCCGCCGCCGATATCGGCATGCACGCCGGCGAACCACACCTGCAATATATCCTGCGGCTCGGCGTGCGCGTCGTTGAAGCGGTTGTGCTTGAAGGTCTGCGGGTCGTCCCACTTCTTCAGGCGGAACATGCAGCGCCGCTCGTCGATCGAGATCGCCTGCCGGAACGTCTGCACGCTCGGATTATGCAGCGTGTAGGCCAGTTCTTCCAGGCTCGGCCAATACAGCCGGTCGGCGCGCGGTACGATCACGCTCGCGACCGTATCCCAGACGCCGACGAAGCGGATGGTCGGCCAGCGTGTCGAGGTGATGCGCGCGAATTGCGCGGCGTTGTCGTAGGGCCCGTCCGGCAGCGGCCCGTCTTCGTCGCCGGCGTCGGTGAGCGCCTTGGGATTCAGCCGCAGCGCGGGCGCCTCGTCCGAGGAGAACTGCTTGTAGGAGATCAGGCCGGAGCCCGCGAGATTGATCTGCTCCGGCGTAATCAAACCAATCTTGTGGATCAGCCCCGCCAGCACGCGCACGGTATAGGCGCCGCGCGAAAAGCCGAACAAATAGATCTGGTCGCCCGGCTGCCAGGTCCCGGCCAGGAAGCAATAGGCCGCCAGCACATTGTCATCGAGCCCGTAGCCGGTGGCGAGCCCGAGGACGGCATTGAAGTCCTGCTTGAGCTTGTGCCACGGATCCGGCCGCGCCAGCGTGCCGACGCCGGGATCGTAATACACGACCTGCCGCGGCCCGTTCTTGTCGGTCTTGCGCAGGCAGCGATACAGCTTCAGCACATTGGAGATGTTCTCGGAAATCTCGTTGCCGGTGCCGTCGCAGCAGATGATGATGTTTTTCATGGGAGGAGCCTAGAATCAGGTGATGCAATCTAGGCGAGTGTAGCAGAATATCCACTGCGTCGAAATGAGGAGTCTGCTTCGTCTTGTTCTCAAGAGTATCGTCATGCAATCATTGGTAGAAATATGACCAAAGGGAGATGATCGCTGCGATGGCCTCAAACCCTAATGACCACGTCGAGAGCTACCTTCGCCACTATTGTGATCCGGCCAATAAGTTTGATTTTGCAGTGCTCATTACCGGTCCATGGGGGGTGGGGAAAACCCACTTCATAGATAAATTCGTAGAGAGGCGTGCATCAGAAGCGGCTGTGGCAGAAAGTCCGTCTAAGCCGCTCCGAGTAAGCCTGAATGGGGTAACTATTGTTCAGCAAATAGATGACGAACTATTTCGACAATTGCACCCGATTTTATCATCCAAGGCGATGAGGATCGGGTGGAGTGTTTTGAAGAAATCAGTCAAGGCAACCACCAGACTAGAATTGGGCGCTGAGCAGGTCACAATAGATCCGTCCCTTCCTGATATCGATCTAACTAAGCACTTCAAAACTCCCAATGACGCTCTACTGATATTTGATGACGTTGAACGTTGCGCAATGCCCATTGCCGAAGTCCTAGGGTACATCAATTCGTTTGTTGAGAGAGACAAATTCAAAACGATCCTAATCGCGAATGAAATGGAGATAATCAATCGCGATGCTAAGGCGCGCAGCAAAGATGGCGGTGACAATCCAACAGACGGCTATTCTCGGATCAAGGAGAAGCTAATAGGGCAAACCTTGGAGTTGAAATCCTCGGCGCCTGAGGCCCTTGATAGCTTCTTGAACGATATCCAAGATTCTGCTGCTGGAAAGTTTTTGAGGCAGAATGTGGGGCTCTTGCTGGATGTGCACACACAGTCCGGCACAGAAAATCTTAGGCTGCTGAAACATGCCCTATGGGATTATGAGAGGCTGGCGAAGAGCTTTACGCTAGAGCACTGGCGAAATGAAGAAGCGATGAAGGCTCTTTTGCTCGTCTGTGTAGTATTGGCGATTGAGGTTAGGTGCGGCAGGTTGCGGCGAGATGAGTTTCCGTCTTTGGAGGTCAGCGAACTAGCTCGGCTATTAAGGTCAATACATAAGGAAGACGATAGTATCGCCGGAAGGATAGCGAGCCGATACCCGGCGGTGCAAATATCCAATAGCGTCATCAGGACAAAACTGATGGCGAGTCTATTGTTTGAGGGATGGATTGATTCCAGCGACGTAAGGAGTTCGTTGGACAGTAGCCAGTACTACACGACAAAGACAAAACCTCCTTGGCTTGTAGCATCCGAGGCGTGGGATATTTCAGACGACGATTTTTCTGCGGCGGTTGCAAAAATTGAGCATCAATTTCGGGAGAGAGAATTCCAAAGTAATGGCGAGTTGCTCCACATTATTGGGTTGCGCTTTTTCTTCTCCAAAATAGGCGCGATTGAGGAGAGTGCCGACCGAGTAGCGGCGCAATGCAACGAATGTTTGGATGATCTCTTAAAGGTAGATAAGATTGAGGAGGTCGATTTAAGCGATCTGTTCAAGGGAGGCGAGATTTTTTGCTTCGAGCGTCAGGTTATGTCATCTGACGTAGTTGAATTTAAGGCTGTCTTTGATCATTTCAGAGGTCTAGTCGAAGCAGTGAAAGCCCGCCGATTACCCGATCACGGCCAAGAATTAATGGATCAACTTGATGCGGATCCTGCGGTTTTTATGCAGCTCTTATGTCCAAATCAGATTCGAGTGTCCGATTATTACAATGTGCCAGTGTTAGCTACGATTCCTGTTGGAGAGTTTGTTGAAAGGCTGATGGCGCTGAGAATTGGTAGCCAAGGACTGGTGTTTGCTGCGTTCAAAGAGCGGTACCGCACAGGTCTGCTGGATCATGAGTTGCAGCAGGAAATGAGTTGGTTGGAGGACCTCCGCGACAAGCTTTGGGAAAAGGCCGAATCGCTGACGCCCCTCTCTCGATATAGGCTCCGGCAGCGCATTATTTCTTGTATCGATCCATTCGTTTGTGCGCCCACGTAGCCGAGTCTTGCTTTCTCACGACAGCTTTCACAATCAGATCTCGGTTCTGTTCGGTGTGCCCCGTTTGTGCGAGCAATGGATCGTCGGTTCGATGGGTCGAGAAGTAGCTAGCGGGACGGTTGCTTCATTTGCTGAAGGGCACGCGTTCGCACCACTTGCGCCAGATCAGCCTGGCTCCGTGCTCCCCATCTTCGCCAGCACCCGGTGCACGTGCGTCCTCGCCGTGGCGATACGGATGCCGAGGCGGTCGGCGGCGTCGTGGATGCTGCCTGAGGTGACGATGGCGACGACGAGGCCGGCTTAGACGGGATCACCGCGAAGCGATTTTGCAAACTCGACGCCGGGGATGTCATCTGGGTCCATGATGAAGTTGATGACGGTCGGTGGGTGTGGGCTGCGCTAATCCGCAGCGCCGGTCCTGGGCGTCTCACGCCGCCTCCCGCCAAGGGCCGCCGCATGCTATATATGCCCGGGAGAAACGAGCCTTGGTGCAGTCTTGCTATATGAAGCGGAGCCCAAATGTCGAAGCCGGTGATTTTTACCATTTCCGCCGTTTGGGACGACGAGGCTTCGGTCTGGAGCGGGCACTGCGACGAGATTCCGGCTGCGGCCGACGCTGCCACGCTCGACGAACTGCTTTCAAAAATATCGGCGATGGCGCTCGACCTGTTGCCGGACAATCATCCCGGTGTTGATCCGGCGTCTCTATTCCTTCAGATCACCGCGCTGCGCGAAGCCGAGCCGGCAACCGCATAGATGGCGCCGCAGTTCGACAAGCCGCTGCGCGATCTGTTGCGCGCCGCAGGCTGCGCGCTGGTCCGGCAGGGCAAAGGCAGCCACGAAATCTGGCATAGCCCGATCACGCAACGAAACTTCCCGGTGCCCGTCGGCATTCCGAGCCGTCACACCGCTAATGCCATCCTGCGTCAGGCCGGATTGCCGAAGGCCTTTTGAACGGGCGCTGCGACCCCCGGCGGGACGCCACGGCTCGCCCCGAGATATTGCGGAGCGAGGGCGGGCGACCCCTTCTGCCGGGACGGGAACCCGATTTTTTGTACTTTGCATGGGGTTGTTTTGCGGTTTTTGTTTTTGGCGGTGCGCGGCCACCCGAACGGGTCATCCGGCCCCTCCCGGTACACCAGCCCCAGCCACCCCACCCGCCCAAACAAAAAGGCCGGATCCTGCGATCCGGCCTTCCGAAATTACCTCAACTCACGCAGTGAGGCGCTTAGCTGGCCTTCTTCTCGTACACCGGCTTGCCGACCTTCTTCTCGATGGCGCGCTTGAGGTCCAGCGCGCGGGGCGAGAGGACGGCGGCCTTGGCCTTGATCAGGAAGGCATCGAGGCCGCCATTGTGGTCGACGCTCTTGAGCGCGTTGGTCGAGACGCGCAGGCGCACATTGCGGGCGAGCGCGTCCGAGATGAAGGTGACGTTGACCAGGTTGGGCAGGAAGCGCCGCTTGGTCTTGATGTTCGAGTGGCTCACCTTGTGGCCCACCTGGGGGCCCTTGGCCGTCAGTTCGCAGCGCCGGGACATCGTCAAAATCCTCTTCCATCCCCGCCCATAGCAGCGCGTCTGCCGCGCCCGCGGGGGTCCAAATTCGCGTCCATTTTCAGGAACCGCGGACGTATAGGGTGGGACGGCCGAACCGTCAAGGTTTTTGGGCCCGCGCCAGATGCGGGATTGCCCGGTTTATAAGGGGTTCCAGCGACTTATGGCATCATATAAAGGGCGCAATCCCCGCCGACATGATGGCTTTCGCGAAAACACGCGTTGTTTGCGCCAATTTGCTGCTTAAATGACCTTCAGCTCGCGCCGATCCCGGGATTTGCAGGATTTGACCACCCTCCACGCCATATCGCCCAAAGCCGTCAGGTTTGCCCTCGCGGCGAGCCTGTGTGCCGGGGCATGGCTGGCGCCGCAGGCCGCCGGGGCCCAGGGCCGGCTGGACGCGCAATACGAGGCGTCGCTGTCGGGCATCCCGGTTGGCAAGGGCAGTTGGACCATCGAAATCGGCGACGACGCCTTTTCGGCCTCCGCCCAGGGCGGCACGTCGGGGCTGTTGAAGGCGTTTTCCGGCGGCACCGGCTCTGGCGCCAGCCAGGGCCGCGTCGTGAATGGCGCGCTGCTGGCCAATGCCTATACCGCGACCACCACCACGTCGAAGAAGTCCGAGACCATCCGCCTCGTGCTCGGCAATGGCGGGGTGAAGGAGTTTTCGATCGATCCGGAGCCGCCGGTCGACGCCGACCGCATCGTCGTCACCGACGCACATCGCAAGAACGTGCTCGATCCCATGACCGGCTCGATGCTGCGCGTGCCGGGCAATGGCGAGTTGATGGCGCCGGAATCGTGCCGCACCGGCACCGGCGTGTTCGACGGCCGCCTGCGCTACGATCTCAAGCTCGACTACAAGCGCATCGAAACCGTCAAGGCCGAGCGCGGCTATCATGGCCCGGCGCTGGTCTGCGCGATCTATTTCACGCCGATCGCGGGCTACATCCCCGATCGCCCCGTCATCAAATATCTCGCCACCGAACGCCGCATCGAAATCGCCTTCGTGCCGATCGCGGGCACGCGTGTGCTGGTTCCATTCCGCATGACGATCCCTACGCCGTTCGGACCTGCGATGCTGGAAGCGACGTCGTTCGTGACGACGGCGATGCCGCCCAAGGTCGCGAAGACGCAGTGAGAGCCTTGACTCTTCTCCCCTTCTGATTCGACTCCGCGCTTCCCGTTTTCTTAAGGATTTGGTCCCGAAACCGTCGCTTGTGGAGCCGCTTCAAACTTGATCTAGTGCCGCCCTGATTGCGTCAACGCTGGATGTTGCGGTGAACGGATCAGGTTTCGGGAAGAGTCACCGATTCGGACGCGATTCGTTCCAGACTCGTTCCAGACCTTAAGCCGCGAGGCGATCGCCGTCGCATAATGAGACACTATCGGCCGTCATTGCGAACGTAGCGAAGCAATCCATATGGCCGCAAAGAAAGAATGGATCGCTTCGTCGCTTCGCGCCCCGCGATGACGAAAATCAAAGAAACACCTGCAAAACATGGCTTTCTCTCCATCCTCGTTCGCGAATGATCGTGCGCCCGGCGCCGGCGTCACCGCGGTGCTGGGGCCGACCAACACCGGCAAGACGCATCTGGCGATCGAGCGGATGCTGGCGCATTCGTCCGGGGTGATCGGCCTGCCGCTGCGGCTGCTGGCGCGCGAGGTCTACAACAAGATCGCCGCGCGCGCGGGCACCGAGGCCGTCGCGCTCGTCACCGGCGAGGAGAAGATCAAGCCGAAAAATCCGCGCTACTGGGTCTCGACCGTCGAGGCGATGCCCAGGGATATCGACGTCAGTTTTCTGGCCGTCGATGAAATCCAGATCGCCGCAGATCTCGAGCGCGGGCATGTTTTCACCGATCGCATCCTGCATCGGCGCGGCCGCGACGAGACGCTGTTGCTCGGAGCTGCGACGATGCGTCCTATCATCGAGCGGCTGCTGCCCGGCGCGTCGATCGTCACACGGCCGAGACTCTCGCAGCTCGAATTCGCCGGCGACCGCAAGATCACGCGCCAGCCGCGCCGCACCGCGATCGTCGCTTTCTCCGCCGACGAGGTCTATGCGATCGCCGAACTGATTCGCCGCCAGCATGGCGGCGCGGCGGTCGTGCTGGGCTCGCTGTCGCCGCGCACCAGAAACGCACAGGTGGAGATGTTCCAGAACGGTGACGTCGATTATCTCGTCGCCACCGATGCCGTCGGCATGGGGCTTAACCTCGACGTCGATCACGTCGCGTTCGCCTCCGACCGCAAATACGACGGCTATCAGTTCCGCCGCCTCAACCCGTCGGAGTTCGCGCAGATCGCCGGCCGCGCCGGGCGCGCCACGCGCAACGGCACCTTCGGCACCACGGGCCGCTGCGGGCCGTTCGAACCGGAACTCGTCAACGCGCTGCAGAACCACACCTTCGACAGCGTCAAAATGCTGCAGTGGCGCAATTCGAAGCTCGACTTCTCCTCGCTCGGTGCATTGCAGGTGTCGCTGGCGCTGCCGCCCGCCCACGAGGCGCTGACCCGCGCGCCGATCGCCGAAGACCAGCGCGTGCTCGATCACGCCGCGCG
>JAQSDT010000090.1 GCA_029946075.1 bacterium
GTGCAGCGGTCGATCCCGGCCGGCGTCAATCTGACCATCGTCTCCGAGCGCACCGTCACCATCCGCGCCTCCGTCCGCGATGTGCAGTTCACGCTGATCCTGAGCGTGGTGCTGGTGACGCTGGTGGTGCTGCTGTTCCTGCGCTCGCTGCGCGCGACCCTGATCGCGGGCGTGGCGCTGCCGCTGTCGCTGATCACGAGCTTCGGGATCATGTATTTCGCGGGCTTCAGCCTCGACAATCTGTCCCTGATGGCGCTCACGATCGGGACGGGGTTCGTGGTCGACGACGCCATCGTCATGATCGAAAACATCGTCCGCCACATTGAAAACGGCGAGTCGGTCATGGACGCCTCGCTGAAGGGCGCCAGCGAGATCGGCTTTACCGTGATTTCGCTGACGGTCTCGCTGATCGCGGTGTTCATCCCGCTGCTGTTCATGTCCGGGCTGGTCGGGCGCATGTTCCGCGAGTTTGCGCTGACGCTGACGATCGCGGTGGTGACCTCGGCGGTGGTTTCGCTGACGCTGACGCCGATGATGTGTTCGCGCCTCCTCAAGCATGTCGGCGAGGAGATGACGGTGCCGGGGCTGGCCGCCGTCAGCCGCGGCATCGACCGCATGGTCGAGTTCTATCACCGCACCTTGCTGTGGGTGCTGCAGCGCCAGCGCGCGACGCTGGTGGTGACGTTCCTTACCATCGTCGCGACGCTGGTCCTGTACGTGATCGCGCCGAAGGGATTTTTGCCGCTGCAGGACACGGCGTCGATCACCGCGGTGACCGAGGCCGGCGCCGACGTTTCCTTCGGCGAAATGCAGAGCCGGCAGGCGACGGCCGCGGCAGCTATTCAAGCCGATCCTGACGTCATCGGCGTGGTGTCCGTCATCGGCGCGGGCGCGGTCAATCCGACCACCAATGTCGGGCGTCTCGTCATGACGTTGAAGCCGCGCGGCGAGCGGCATGACGATATCTCCACTGTGGTGAACCGGCTGAAACAGCGCGTCGCCTTGATCCCCGGCATGACCATCTATTTCCTGCCGGTGCAGGACGTGCAGATCTCGACCCAGTCAAGCCGCTCGCAATACCAGTACACGCTGACCGGCACCGACGCGGCCGAAGTGACGAAATGGTCGCAGAAGCTGGTCGCGGAAATGCGCCGGGATCCGCTGTTCCGCGATGTCTCGTCGGAGGCGCAGGAGGGCGGCCTGCGCGCCTCGCTCGATATCAACCGTCAGCGCGCCGGCCAGCTCGGCGTCAGCCTGCAGGCGGTCAACGACACACTCAACGACGCGTTCGCGCAGCGGCAGATTTCGACCATCTACGGACAGGCCAACCAGTACCGCGTGGTGCTGGAGGCGATGCCGATCTACCAGCGCGATCCGTCGATCCTGTCGAAATTGTATCTGCCGGGATCAGCCGGGGCCGCCGGTGCGCCCGGCGCGCAGGTGCCGCTGTCGGCGGTGGCAACGCTCACGCGCACCACCGCGCCGCTGGCGATTTCGCATTACGCGCAGTTTCCGTCGATCTCGCTCAGCTTCAACCTTGCGCCCGGCGAGGCGCTCGGCGATGCCGTGGTGGCGGTGAAGGCGATCGAAACCAGCATCGGCATGCCCGCCAGCATCGCCGGTGTCTTTGGCGGCGATGCCGCCGAATTCTCCAAATCGCTCGCCGGTCAGCCGTGGCTCATTCTGGCGGCGATCGTCACGATCTACATCGTGCTCGGCGTGCTCTACGAGAGCTACATCCATCCGATCACCATCCTCTCGACGCTGCCATCGGCGGGCGTCGGTGCCATCCTGGCGCTGATGCTGTGTGGACAGGATCTGTCGGTGATCGGCCTGATCGGCATCATTCTGCTGATGGGTATCGTCAAGAAGAATGCGATCATGATGATCGATTTCGCCCTCGATGCCGAGCGCCATCAGGGCATGGCGCCGGAGGAGGCGATCGTGCAGGCCTGCCTGCTGCGGTTTCGCCCGATCATGATGACAACGCTGGCCGCGCTGTTCGGCGCGTTGCCGCTCGCCGTCGAAAGCGGTACCGGCGCCGAACTGCGCTTTCCGCTCGGCATTTCCATCATCGGCGGCTTGCTGCTGAGCCAGTTGCTGACGCTCTACACGACGCCGGTGATTTACCTCGCGCTCGACCGGCTCAACCGGAAGGTCGAGAAGGCAGTGCCGGTGGTGCCCGGACCGGGCGGGCCGCCGGTCGCCGGCGCCACCGAGGGGATGCAGTAGATGGCATCGATCTCGGAGCCCTTCATTCGGCGGCCGGTCGGCACCACGCTGCTGGCGATCGGGCTCTTTCTGGTCGGTATCGTCGCTTATGTCTTTCTTCCGGTATCGGCGGTTCCGAACGTCGACTTCCCGATGATCCGCGTATCGGCGTCGCGGCCGGGCGCGGACCCGTCCGTGATGGCCTCGACGGTCGCCGCGCCGCTGGAGCGGCGGCTCGGGCAAATTGCAGGGATCGACCAGATCACCTCGACCAGTTCGCTTGGCACCACCAGCATCCAGTTGCAGTTCGCGATCGGTCGCAACATCGACCGCGCCGCGCGCGACGTGCAGGCCGCGATCAACGCCTCGCTGGCGGATCTGCCGAGCGACCTGCCGTCGCTGCCGAGGTTCCGCAAAGCCAATCCGGCCGCTGCGCCCGTGTTCGTTCTGGCGCTGACATCGAAGACGCTGACGACCAGCGCGATGTACGACGCCGCCGACACCGTCATCGCGCAGCGCATTTCGCAGGTGCCGGGGGTCGGCGAGGTTATCGTTTCCGGCGCCGATCAACCGGCGGTTCGGATTGCGCTCAATCCGGTGGCGCTGGCCAACGCCGATATCGCCACCGACGACGTGCGTCTGGCGCTCATTGGCGCCAATCCGCTCGGTCCGGTCGGTATCTTCAACGGCGACCGCCAGAGCGAGACGATCTCGACCAACAAGCAGATGCGCACCGCGGCCGAATTCCGCGATATCATCATCAAGAGCTCGGGCGGCAATTTCGTCCGCCTGTCCGACGTCGCCGACGTCGAGGATTCCGTCCGCAACAGCCGCTCCATCGCCTGGTTCAACAAGCAGCCGGCGGTGCTGATCCAGATCACCAAGCAGGGCGACGCCAACGTCATCGAGACCGTCGACCGGGTGAGGGCGCTGCTGCCGGAGCTGAAGGAATGGCTGCCCGGCGGGGTCGAGATTTCGACGCTGGTCGACCGCACCGGCACCATCCGCGCCAGCGTGCTCGACATGCAGTTCACGCTGCTGGCGACCGCCTTCCTTGTCATGGTGGTCGTGTTCGCCTTCCTGCGCCGGATGACGCCGACGATCGCCGCCGGCGTCTCGGTGCCGCTGGCGCTCGCCGGCACCTGCGCCGGCATGTGGCTCGCCGGATTCTCCATCGACAACCTCTCGCTGATGGCGCTGGCGATCTCGGTCGGCTTTGTCGTCGACGACGCCATCGTCATGATCGAGAACATGTACCGCAACCTCGAGGCGGGCATGGCGCCGTATCCGGCGGCGCTGGAAGGCGCCAGGCAGATCGGCTTCACGGTGCTATCGATCAGCCTGTCGCTGGTCGCAGCTTTTACGCCGCTGATCTTCATGGACGGCATCGTCGGCCGGCTGCTTCGCGAATTCTCGTTGACCCTGACCTTTGCGATTATCGTGTCGACCGTGGTGTCGCTGACGGTCACGCCGATGATCTGCGCGCATTTCATCAAGGAAGCGACGTCCGACCGCGCGACCTGGTTCGATCGCCTGGTCGAGGGCACGCTGTCGCGGATCGTCAGGTTCTATACTTGGACATTGCGGGCCGTGCTCGGCTTCCCGTTCCTGACCCTGCTCGTGTTCTTTGCGACCATTGCGCTTACCGTCGTGCTCTACATCAAGACGCCGAAGGGCTATTTCCCGACCGACGACAGCGGTTTTGTCATCGGCGCGACGCGCGCTTCGCCGGATATTTCATTCCAGGCGATGCTGGGGCTGCAGCAGCAGCTCGCCGACATCGTGATGGCCGATCCGGCGGTGGTCGGAATCGGCTCGTCGCTGGGCGGCGCCGGCGGTCCCGGCGGCGGCGGCTCCAACCGCGGCACCATGTTCATCAGCCTCAAGCCGCCCGAACAGCGCGGAGGGATGTCCACAGCCCAGGTGATCGATCGCCTGCGGCGGAATCTGTTCCGGGTGCCGGGCATCCGCCTGTTCATGTTCGCAGCCCAGGACATTCGCACCGGCGGCCGGCAGAGCGATTCCGACTACCAGTACACGCTGAAGAGTCCTGATCTCGAGCTGCTGCAGAAATGGGCACCGCTGGTCGCCAAGCGGATGGAGACCGTGGAGGGCATCACCGACGTCTCCAGCGACCGTGATCCCGGCGGATTGCAATTGTCGCTGGTGATCGACCGCAAAACCGCATCCAGCCTTGGCGTGCGCGTCCAGGACATCGACAACGCGCTCAACAACGCGTTCGCGCAGCGGCAGATTTCGATCATCTACACCCAGCGCAACCAGTACATGGTGGTGCTGGAGATCGATCCGAAGTTCCAGGCCGACCCGTCCAACCTCGAACGCATCTATGTGGCGGGATCGAACGATGCCCAGGTCCCGCTCTCGGCCGTGGTGCGCTATCAGCGCGGGCTGTCGCCGCTGGCGGTATTCCACTCGCAGTCGTTTCCCTCGACCACGGTCTCGTTCAACCTCGTCCCCGACGTGCCGCTGGAAGTGGCAACGACCAATATCCAGCGCGCGGTCGACGAACTGCACATGCCGGAGGGCATTCGCGGCAGCTTCGACGGCAATGCCGGCGACTTCAACAAGACCAGCGGGCGCCAGCCGCTCTTGATCCTCGGCGCGCTGGTGGCGATGTATATCGTGCTCGGCGTGCTCTACGAGAGTCTCGCCCATCCGATCACGATCATCTCGACGCTGCCGTCGGCCGGCCTCGGCGCGCTGCTGGCGCTGCAGGTCACCAATACGCCGCTGACGGTGATCGCCTTTGTCGGCATCATCCTCTTGATCGGCATCGTCAAGAAGAACGGCATCATGATGGTCGATTTCGCGCTCGACGCCGAACGAAATCGCGGCCTGTCGTCGGCGGATGCCATTTTCGAAGCCTGTAGCGCGCGGTTCCGGCCCATCCTGATGACGACGATGGCCGCGCTGTTCGCCGGCATCCCGCTGGTCATCGCCACCGGCCCCGGCACCGAACTGCGCCGGCCGCTCGGCATCACCATCATCGGCGGGCTGTTCGTGTCGCAGATCCTGACGCTGTACACGACCCCGGTGATTTACCTCTTGATCGACCGGCTGCGGCAGCGCTGGCGGCCGGCGCCGGTCGCAGCTCCCGCCGAATAGTTGAATTACCGGCCATAAAGCGTATAGCGGGCGGATGTCACAACACCCCAATCCCAAGGCCGGCGCCGCCGAAGAGGTGATTCCGGACTGTCCGCATTGCGGCAAGCCGCTGCCGCTGTGCATCTGCGACAGCGTCACCCCGATCGAAAACCGCACCTCGCTGCTGATCCTGCAGCACCCGCAGGAGCAGGACCGGGCGCTCGGCACCGCGCGGCTGACCGCGATGCATTTCAAGGACGCGGTCGTGAAAATCGGCCTGTCCTGGCCCAGCCTGTCGAAGGCGCTGGGGCGGAAGGTGGACGATCCCTCACGATGGGCCGTGCTCTATCTCGGCTCGGCCAAGGTGGCCGATCTCGAGACCGACAAGGAAATCGTTGCGATCGACCGCAAGGGGCAGCACGAGGCGCACCAGCGCGCCATCCTCAGCGATATCGAGGGCATCGTGCTGCTCGACGGCACCTGGAGCCAGGCCAAGGCGCTGTGGTGGCGCAACGCGTGGATGCTGAAATGCCAGCGCGTGATCCTTGGGCCGAAGCAGCCGTCGCGTTACGGCAAGCTCCGCAAGGAGCCGCGTGGCGACGGGCTTTCGACCATCGAGGCGGCGGGTCTGTTGCTCGCAGGTCTGGAGAAGCGTCCCGATATTGCCGAAACCCTCAATGCCAGTTTCGACCGGATGCTGGCGCGATATCGGGAAGTCCAGGAGACGATGCCGGCTTTGGCGCCCAAGCCGAAGAAGAAGGATTACCGCCGCCGCAAGCGGGCTTGAGGCTTCGCCTCGGATTTTGAGGTTTCGATAAGCATTCCGCGAAAGGGCAAAAACGGCGAGGCCGGCTTGGTTGCCTATCCCGGGCAGGGCGTATAAGAGTTCGCCCGATGGGGCCACGTGGCGGAGTGGTTACGCAACGGTCTGCAAAACCGTGTACACCAGTTCAATTCTGGTCGTGGCCTCCATCCATATAATCAATGGCTTACGCCTGATTTATGAGAGACCGCAGCAGCTTTGGCCGGTCTTTAGCAGGCGGCGTACCAGCCCTCGGGAAACGGAACCAGCGGCCACGGAGCCCGGTTGTCGTTGGCCGCGCGCGGCAGCCGATAGGGCGGCAGGGTCTGGGCCAGGATACCGTTGCTCAAATCATCCTCCGGCGCTGGCGCAATGGCCGTCTGCACGGCATCCAGCAAAAGGTCGAATTCAACTTCACTCATCACGCTCTCCGGGTTCTGAGAGGCGATGGTGCCAAAAGTGGTTTGCTTCCAGCTTGAGCGGATCGTTCGCATTTTAACGATCGAGCGCTCGCGCCAGTTCTGGTTACTGAAGTCTTAAATATCCCCGGGCGAAACGTAGTCCGGCGCTGTCGGGACCAAGTGTGAGAAAAATCACATTCTTCAAATGTTGGTTCCCGTATTCCGCTGCATGACGCCCCGCTTGTCAAGGCGCGGCCCCATCACGGAGATGCGTCATGAAGGCAAGGTTTTCGCGAAGTGTGAAGCCACTGTGCCGGCGCCACAGGGGCATGACCGTGGCCTTCCTGCTCGCCATGCTGGCCGCCGGTTCGGCGTCGGCGCAGCAGGGCACGCCCGAACAGCGCCGGGCCTGCACGCCGGACGTCTACCGCCTGTGCGCCGGCGAAATCCCGAACGCGCGCGCCATCACGGCCTGCCTGCGCCGGCAGAAGTCGAGCTTGAGCCCGGCCTGCGCTGCCGTCTTCGAGCAATAGGCCGGTTCCGAATTCCTGTTTTGATGCGTCTGCTTCACGCGAACCGGTATCCGGTTCGCAAAATGCATCAGTTGTTAGGGTTCAACAGTTGCTACGGCGCCAATGGCGGCTTGCGCGCGGCTCATCTGCGCAATCGCGGCAAAATAGGCTCCGCCGATCACGCGTGCGGACGATGCATCAGCCAAGCAAATCCGACGCGAATGGCAACGTAGAAAATTGCGACCGCCGCGATAATCCAAAGCGCCACTTCCATGGCCAATGTCCTGTCCTGCCAGCGCCGATGCGCCGGCATCCGCGTGCATCATGCACGATTCGGTGACTCGGGTGTGAGATCGCGCCGGTCAGCAATGTCGCAGCGCGCGAGCGGCGAAACCAGGCGATAGCCAATGCGGGGATAGAATTGCTGGCTCCCCGGGCTGGATTCGAACCAGCGACCATTCGATTAACAGTCGAATGCTCTACCGCTGAGCTACCGAGGAA
>JAQSDT010000091.1 GCA_029946075.1 bacterium
AAGAGCGTCACCAGCAGCCGCAGCGAGTTCGGCCTGCGCGCCGACAAATCCTATGCGCTGTCAGGCGCGGTGCTGACGCTGCGCGGCCGCGCCGCCTGGGCGCACGACTTCAACCCCGACCGCACCATCGCGGCGACGTTCCAGACCCTGCCCGACGCCGGCTTCGTCGTGAACGGCGCGGCCCAGGCCGCCAATTCGGCCCTCACCACCGCATCGGCGGAAATGAAATGGACCCACGGCTGGTCCGCGCTCGCAAGCTTTGAAGGCGAGTTTTCCAACGTCACCCGCTCCTACGCCGGCAAGGGCGCGGTGCGATACGCGTGGTGAGGCCGGTGGCGTGACGACGGCGGCACTGTGCCGCCGTTGCATCATCTCGTCCTGCGCATGCCCAAAGATCTTGCCCAAAGACAGGCATAGGCCTGGCGGGCCCTCTGTGACAGAGATCACTGAGCATTTCTTGCATTTCCGACAGCCTGAAATAGTCTGAGCACATTAGGGGATCGGGACATGTTCAAGAAATTTTTGGCAGGCTGCCTGCTGTTTTTCACGGCCTTCACGCTGAGCTGCACCGCGGCGTCCGCGGACAAGCGGGTGGCCCTGATCATCGGAAACGGCGCTTACGCGAACAAGGCCCGGCTGAACAATCCGCAGAACGATGCCCAGGATGTGACGGCTGCGCTCAAGCGGTCGAACTTCGACGTCATCTCGGCGACCGATCTCGGCCAGGCCGAGATGCGGGACGCGACCATCCGTTTCTCTCGCGCCGCCAAGAATGCCGACATCGCCCTGTTCTACTACAGCGGCCATGCGATGCAGTATAACGGCGTCAACTACCTGATGCCGATCGACGCGAAGCTGGACGACGAGGCCGATCTCAAACGCTTCGTCCGGGTCGACGACATCATGGCCGATCTGCAGCAGGCCAAGAACCTGCGCATCCTGATTCTGGATTCCTGCCGCGACAACCCGTTTGCGGAGACCTTGAAGCGGACGCTGACGAGAGGCACCCCGACCCGGGGCTTGTCAAAAATCGACGCGCCGCTCGGCACGATCGTCTCCTTCTCGACGCAGTCCGGGCAAACCGCCGACGACGGAGCCGGCCGCAACAGCCCGTACACCGCCGCCTTCGTCAGGCACATCGATCAGCCCAAGGAGATCGGCGATATCTTCCGTGACGTCAGCGCGGAGGTTTATGAATCGAGTGGCAAGTCGCAACTCCCCGAACTCTCGCTTTCCATCATTGGAAAGGTCTATCTGAACGGCCCCGTCACGATCAACGTCGCGCCTTCTTCTCAAGGTCCGGTGCAAAACACTCCGGCCGACCCTTGTGCATCCGCAGACGCGCACTGGCGGGCGACCGACTCCATCGGCGTGATCTCGGCGTATGAAGATCACATCGCGAGGTTCCCGAACTGCACATTTTCTGGCCTTGCCAGAGCCAAGATCGAGCAACTGAAACAGAAGGCCGCGGCGCCGCCTGAGCCGGCCGCGGCAGCCTGTCCCGCCCGATTCGATTCCGGCCGCTACGGCGCCAGCGAAATGTCCTGTTACTGCAGCCCGCGTGCGATGACGGGCACGGTCTGGGGCACCGACATCTACACCAACGATTCCTCGATCTGCGCCGCGGCCCTTCACGCCGGCGCGGTGAGCGAATCGGGCGGAACGGTGCGTGTGCGCGGGGCTCCGGGACGGACCCGGTATCCGGCTTCGCGGCGCAACGGGATTGCGACGTCATCCTGGGATCGCTGGGACGGCAGCTTCGTATTCCCATCGGCGACCGGCGCACCCGCGGCGGCAACCACCGCACCCGAACCGCTGAGCTCGGACAGCCTGCTCGGCGAGTACAGCGTGACGGGCACCAACCCCAACGGCACGTCGTATCGCGGCGTCGTCAACATCACGTCCGCGGGTGACGGCCTCTACAACTTCGTCTGGCGAATCGGCAGCAGCCAGACCTATCGCGGCTCGGGCCGGTTGCGCGGCCGGACGCTGACGGTGAACTGGGGACAGTCATCCCCCGTCATCTACCAGGTGCAGAACAGCGGCGTCCTGGTCGGCAGGTGGTCCAACGGCAGGGCCACCGAGGATCTGACGCCCAGCCGATAGCGGAAGCCAACCGCGGCAACGACAAAGGCATCTCTGCCTTTGTTGTCGATCCCTTGAATGCCGATCCCCTGGCATAGCCATCCATGACCCGCGTCTGCACGCGAGGCGCGCGCGACATCACCCGGCCACGGAAAACTATCGCTTGGACGGCAGCCGCTCGACCTTCATTTCGATGAAGTCCTTGGGATGCAGAAGCTGATTGGTCTGCAGTCCCACCAGATTGGCTTTGAACGGCGATCTGTCATCGGCAAAGCTGCGGTTGAATTCGCCGATCAGCAGGCCGTTGGTGACCAGCTGGCGAATGGCCTCCGGACGGGTGAACGGCTTGGCCTGCTGGCGTATCCATTGGTCCAGCGCCTTGAGGTCGGCCGGCTGAAAGCGAACGCCCACCAGCGTACCCTTGCCTGTCGGCAGCGGGCCTCGACGTTTCGGCTTCTTCATGGCGCTCGAATCTCCTGACCAAACTATGTTATCACGGTTTTAAGGAAAAGCAACCTGCCGTTGCTCCGCGGACGCAGTCGCGATGCGCGAGCGCGAGCGAGCGGCCATTCAAGTCGGGGCGATAGAGGCAAAAAGAAAGCCGCCCGGCTTGGGCGGCTTTCTCAACCTCAGATATCTGAGGCTCGTTTGGTTGCGGGAATAGGATTTGAACCCATGACCTTCAGGTTATGAGACCATGGCGCGTGTAACTATCTGAAATATAAAGGACAAACTCGATTCGAAAATATTTTTGTGTTAGCATTTGTGCTAAGATCAGCAGCTTACCGTCCTCCTGCCAGCAATCCACTCGCTGGGGAGGACGGTCATTCATTCCATCAGCTCTCGGCCCTTCATCCGGTGGGATTGACGATGGAGCCTGGCATGAGCGTTGCGAACGATCGTGCATGCAGCCCGGCGCGTCGAAGCGCTGAAGCCAATTCTCGGGGAGGTTCATCGTAACCTTCGTCGGTCAGACGAAACGTACCCCAGTGATGACCGACCGCTTGCCGCGCGCCGCACAGGCGGAACGCTTCGACCGCCTCGGCCGGGTTCATGTGTTGGTCTTTCATGAACCAGCGCGGCGCGTAGGCGCCGACGGGCAGCAATGCCAACCGCAACTGCGGATGCGCCCGGGCCACCTCTCTAAAGGTGCTTCCGTCACCGAAGCCCGTGTCGCCTACGAAGTAGATACCCCCACCCGGCGCCTCAATCACGAACGATGCCCATAACGCGTGCCGCCGGTCGTTCAGCCCACGCGCCGACCAGTGGTGCGTCCGATGGAGATGAACGACCGCACGCGAATTGAGGCGAACACTGTCACCCCAGTCGCCACTGTCGACGGCAATGGTCCGGTCGGCGCCGCGGATGATCGCATCGTTGCCGAGAGGAACGATGATGCGTGGCCGGTCTCGGCGCCAGAGGCGCGTGAGGGTGGGGAGGTCCAGGTGGTCGTAGTGATTGTGGCTGACAAGGACCACGTCGATCGGCGGCAAGTCATCGAATGCGATGCCGGGCGGGGTGCGTCGAGCCGGGCCAGCAAACGCCAATGGGCTGGCGCGCTCCGACCAGACCGGATCGAGGAGGATATTCAAGCCGGCGACCTGAACAAGGAAACTCGCGTGACCGACAAACGAGACGCGGCACTGTTCTTCCTCCAGTCGTGCCGGGGGCCGGTCCTGGGAGGTTTGAGGCAGCACGTCCGGCCAAGCAGCGGCACGTGAGCCAAGCTGCCATCGAAGCACGTCGGCCAGGCCGCGGTCCTCGTCCCGGCTGCCCGGATTAAAGAAGCGCGTGCCGTCGAAGTGATCGCTTGGCGGCCCTTGGTAGTAGGCGTTGCTCTGTGCAAATGCGCGCGTCGGCAGAACGCTCGCGGCGAGAGCAGCAAATCCTCCAACGACAGTGCGGCGCGATGGCCTTACGCGGGTCATACAGAGACGACGCTCGCGCGACTTTCGCCCCGATGGGCGGACGACCTGGCGGGCTTGGACTCAGGCTGCCGCATCGCGGCCAACCCTTCGTCCATGGTGATCCGGGGCGCGTAGCCCAGCTCGGTCTGAGCCTTGCGGGTGCTGATAGTGAATGGCTTGCCGATAAGGCGTAACATCTGGCGGGTGATCGGCGGCTCGCCCTTGAGGCGCAGTACACGCCACACTGCACCCATGAGGCCGGCCATGGTCCAGGCTATTCCGAAGCGAACGGACTTGTCCGCAGCAGTCACCCCACGGGTGGCAAGCAGAGACGAGATGAAGCTTTTCAAGGTGCTCTGCTCGGCATCGGCGATGAAATACGCTTCACCCCCCCGGCCCCGATCTGCGGCGAGAATCAGCGCGTCGCACAAATTATCGACATGGCAGCTCGACATGGCCTGCGTGCCTCCAGCGACCCACTGCCACCGGCCTGCGTTCACGGTCTCTGCCATGTGATCGAGAGTTGGCATTTTGCCTCCCCAGATAAACGGCGGCCGCAGCGCGATGGTCTCCAGGCCGGAGCGCATGCCGTTAGCTGCCAGCAACACGCGCTCGCCTTCGGCCTTCGAAGATCCGTAGGGTGAGAAGTCGCGGACTTGCAGCGGCAGGCTCTCGTCCGCATTCAACATCGGTTCGGGATCGCCCATGACCACGGCCGCGGCGCTCACCGCGACCAGGCGGCGCACGCTGGCCGTCGCTGCGGCCGCGTTCACGACGGCGCGCGTGCCCTCGACGTTGATCCGGTCGAAAATCTCCGGGTTGCCCCAAAGCTTGAAGTGCGCGGCGACATGAAACACGACCTCGCATCCAGTCATCGCCTTTCGCAACGCTTGGTCGTCGTTGAGTTCGCCGCGTACGGGCGTTGCTCCGAGTGTCTTGACGTGCGCCTCGCTCTCCGCGCTTCGGGCCAGCGCCCGCACCTGCCAACCCCGCACGAGGAGATGCGTAATCAGGCGGCCGCCAACAAAGCCGGAGCCACCGGTCACGAGAGCGACGCGGTGCTGGTCGGATGGCGTGGTGGAAGCAGTCATGGCGAACCTCCTTGCACTGGATGACCCAACCTTGCCGCCGCTCCGTTCAAAAGTCAATGAACATATTTCATAATCTGTTCGTTTGCATGTTCCGGGGAGTTCTAGTATTCTCGCTGAACGATGAAATCGAAGACATCTATACCCGCAACCCATTCTTCTACCGACGAAATTTCGTTTCGGGCGCAGATTCTCGACACCGCGCGCGCCCAAGTGCGCCGCCATGGTGAGGCCAAGACCAACGTGGTCGACATCGCCCGCGCTCTCGGCACTTCGCACACGACGATCTATCGCCACTTCCGCTCCAAGGCGGACATTTTCGATGCCCTGGTCGTCGAGGCGATGCGTGATGAAGAGGAGATGGCAAGCCGCTTCGTCGAGGCGGAAGGACCTTTCGCGGAGCGTCTGGAGGGCATGGTGCTCGCGCTGCATGCCCGCAAGCGGGAGCGGTTCACTGCCGATGCCGAGGTTTACGGCCTATACCGCCGAATTGTGGAAGAGCGGCCGGAGATCATCGCCGCTTACTCGCAAGCAATGACTGCGCTCATCGCCCGCATTCTGGCTGATGCAAAGAAGCGCGGCGAGATTCAAGTTGATGATACGGAGGCTGCGGCGGGCGTTGTGCGCGACGCAGTCACCGTGTTTGTCCACCCCGCTCATGTGGCAGCCGCCGTCGCGGCCGGTCTGCCAAGCGAAAAAATGGCCCGCAACGTCGTGCACACGCTTTGCGCCGGCTTCCGCGCCGGAGCCGAATTAACCTGAAGCAGACCTTCGCGCGGGGCGTGTGTCAAACAGGCCGATCTCCCCGTTCAAGCACCCACAAAATTCGAGATGGTTATAAACCTCAAAACCGCCAACGCGATTGGCGTGACAATTCCTCCCACATTGATCGCGCGCGCGGACGAAGTGATCGAGTGAATCCACGTCCTGCCATTCATCTGGCATGGGTCGCTGAATGTATCTAGCCGTGCCGTCGAGGCAATCCCGACCCGTCAGATAGTGACCATACCAGCAACCGTCTGACGGGCACCTATGGCTGGCTATCCTCTCTCATTTTCCTCCGAACCTGTGTAAGACTTGGATCCAGTTCAATGCTGGTCGTGCTCAACGTAGGGAAAAACGATGGAACGGCGCAGGCTCGTCAAAACTCTTGCGGTTGCAGCAATCACTGCGCTCGTTCCATCGGTTCTGCGTGGCGCAGAGAGAGTTTATCGGATCGGCTATCTGACAGCTAACCTGCGTAGCTATCCCTGGGTGGATGACTTCGTTCGCGAACTGGCAGAACGAGGTTACGTTGAAGGGAAGAACTTGAACATTGAGTGGCGCGAAGCCAAGGGGCAAACGAGTATTCTCCCGGAGCTGGCTGACGACCTGGTCAAACGGAACCTCGATGCCATCGTGGTCGTGACCAACAATGCTGCAAAATTGGTGCAGGAGCGCACCAAGACAGTTCCAATCATTGTATTGGCGAGTCACGACGGGGTTGGAGCGGCACTCTATTCCAGCCTCTCTCATCCTGGTGCGAACATCACAGGCATCGACAGCCTTTCACCCGCACTCGATACGAAACGTGTTCAATATCTCAAGGAAGCCGTGCCAACTCTGTCGAGACTGGCAGTGCTATCCAACCCTCTCTTTGGGGGGACAGACATTCACCTGAGCAGCATCATGTCCGCCGCAAAGGAACTGGGGATCGAGCCCATTCGAGCCGATGTACGATCATCCGCAGAATTTGAACCCGCATTCTCCGCCGTCTTGCGTAGTCGCGTTGATGGAATTGTTGTGGTTACCGACCCAATGTTACTTTTCGAACGCAAGCGGATCGTTGATTTTGCAATCCAGAATTCTGTCCCCAGCGCTTATGAGTTCAAGGAGTATGTGCAAATCGGCGGGCTGCTTTCCTATGGTGCAACGTTCGAGGGGATGTGGCGTCGCGGGGCATACTACGTCGACAAGGTTCTCAAGGGTACAAAACCGAGCGAGTTACCCGTGGAGTTGCCAACGCAATTCAACCTGGCCTTCAATATTAAGGCGGCAAGAATACTCGGCGTGGAAATCCCACAATCACTGCTCGCAACAGCCAACGACGTGATCGAGTGAACCAATCTTCGAGTGAAAGTAGCAGACGGAATTGCGCTCGCGTCTCGGACTGATGACTTTTTGGCGTGCCGCTCCGCCCTGCTGCGATCGGAAACCGCGGCTCAGGTCATCGAGAATGATCGTAGGAGATCCAAGGACCGCGCCAAGGAAATCGGTGTATCACCAGGAACAGGAAACCCGGTCTCAACAAAAATCCCGCTAACCTTTTGAGTTAGCAGGATTAATTTGGTTGCGGGGATAGGATTTGAACCTATGACCTTCAGGTTATGAGCCTGACGAGCTACCGGGCTGCTCCACCCCGCG
>JAQSDT010000092.1 GCA_029946075.1 bacterium
CAGGAAGATCGACAGCACCATCTGCGGGCGGTTGGCTGACGTGATGTGGAACGCCGAGGCGATGTTCGGCAGCGCCGGCAACATCATGTCCATCGCGATCGGGTTCAGCGCCATGATCGAGGCGATGACGACGACGAATTCGGGAAAGCCCATCGGGCGGTGGCCGGAAGCGGCCATGGCGTTGGCACTGGTGTCGGACAAACGAAAAATCCTCGTGAAGAAGGCAATCTAGGGCGATTGCTGCGATGCACAATCAGCGTTTTGGAATGGCAGCCCGTCGGCTCCGGCGGCGTCAGGCAGGCGATGCCCGAACAAGGGGCAGAAGCGCCGATTGAAGGCCCAAAATCGTTGTTCTGCCGGGCGGCTTGCTCTATCCCCTGTGCTCGAAACGAACGGAGCCGGGGTGGCGGGACAAAAGCTGAAGATCGGCACGCGCAAGAGCGTGATGGCGCTGGCGCAGACCGAAGGGATTGCGCGGCTGCTGCGCGCGTCGGATTCGGCGCTCGATGTCGAAATCGTGAAGTTCGAGACCCGTGGCGACCAGGACCAGACCAGCAAACTGCTCCGTCACGGCGGCAAGGGCGGCGCCTTTGTCGCTGAAATCCGCGAAGCCATGCGCGGCGGCGAATTGCAGGCGGCGATGCATTCGCTCAAGGATGTCCCCGGCAACGAGGAGACGCCGGGCCTCGTCATCGCCGCGATGTTGCCGCGCGATCCCGCCAACGACTCGCTGGTGCTGCGTCCCGGCGTGACGCTGGATGCGTTACGGTCCTCGAAGGGCAAAGGTTTCAAGATCGGCACCAACGCGGTGCGCCGTGCGGCTTATCTGAAGCGGCTGTTTCCCGAGATCGAGGTGATCCATTATCGCGGCGCCGCCGATACCCGCGTTGCAAAACTCGATCGCGGCGACATGCAGCGGCTGCCCGGCGGCGGCGAGGTCGGCCCCGCGGATGCGCTCGTGATGGCGCGGTCGGGGCTGGAACGCATCGGCATGACCGCGCGCATCGCCCATGATTTTTCCGTGCGCGAGATGCTGCCGGCGGTGGGGCAAGGCATCGTCGCGGTCGAATGCGCCGGGCAGGACTGGGTGACGCGCGAGCGCCTTGCGAAGATCGAAGACGACCAGTCGCGGCTTTGCGCCGAGGCCGAGCGCGAAGTGTTGTGGGTGCTCAACGGCCACTGCAACTCGCCAATCGCCGGCCACGCCACGCTTTCGGGCGGCGAGATGACGTTGACGGCATCCGTGCTCGACGAAACCGGCGACCGCTTCATCGAGGTGTCCCGCAGTGGCGCCGCCGACAGACCGCGTGAACTCGGCCGCGCCGTCGGCCTCGATCTGCTCGACCAGGGCGCCGCGGAGATTATCGCGCGCACGCGGCCGGACGAACACTGATTCCGGAACCTTCTTCCGCGCCCGCGCGTTTGCCGCTATCGTTCGGAGATTGGAAGGCGGCGGGGTGCAGTCATGCGTTACGCGTCAGTTCTGGGAGCCGTGCTTGCAGCGGCAATTTCATCGTTGCCGGCGCAGGCCGAGCGGCTCTATCTCGTCACCCCCGAAGAAATCGGCATCGGCCCGCCGCCGGCGCGCTACACGTCGGTCCCGTTCCGCTGCACGGATGGACCCGCCGGGAATTTCTATCATGGCGCCTGGTACGCGGGGCAGCCGACCGCGCTCTACCGCGGCAAGGCCTACCGGCCGTATTACCGATACGCAGCCTATCGCGCCGTGCCGCGGACGTATCTCTGCGCGGAGTGACGAACACCGTCATTGCGAGCGCAGCGAAGCAATCCATCGGGCCGCGTAACAAGAATGGATTGCTTCGTCGCTACGCTCCTCGCAATGACGGCGCCAGCCGTTCACAGCCACAAGATCTTCTTGCGATAGTCGAGATCAGTCAGCAGCGGCTGGGCCGGTCCCTGATGGAACACAGCGCCGCGCTCCAGCGCGAAGACGCGGTCGGCCAGCGCCAGCACGAGGTCGAGATTGTGTTCGACGATCACGATCGAGATGTGCTGCCGCAAGCGGTCGAACACCCTGAACAGTTCGACGATCACAGCGGGCGCCAGTCCCTCGAAGGGTTCGTCGAGCAGCAGCAGTTTGACGTTGCCCGACATCGCGCGCGCGACCGCGACCATCTGCTGCTCGCCGCCCGAGAGGTAATCCGCGGCGACGTCCATGCGTTCGCGCAGGCGCGGGAAATAGTCGAGGATCTGCTCCTCGTTCCAGACCACGCCGTTGCAGCCGTCGGTTTTGCGCGCCAGACGGCCGAGCGAAAGGTTCTCGCGAACGGTCATGCCGGCAAACAGCCCACGGCCCTGCGGAACATAGCCGATGCCGGCGCGCGCGATATCGGGGGCGGGGAGGCGGGAGATGTCTTCGCCCGCATATTCGATCGCACCAGACGACAGCGGCACGAGGCCTGCGAGCGTCTTCAGCAGCGTCGATTTGCCCGCGCCGTTGCGGCCGAGCAAAGCTATGATCTCGCCTTCGCGGACGTCGAGCGTGGCGTCGTGCAGGATGTGGCTCTTGCCGTAGAACGTGTTGACGCGCTCGAAGCGCAGCACCTGCGCGGCGTTGGCGCGCGCGTGGTCGCTGGCGACGTGCTCGACCTCGGGCACGCCGGTGCCGGTGTAAATCTCCTGCACGCGGCGATCGGCGCGGACGGCGTCGGGCGTGCCCGTCATCAGCACCTCGCCCTGGTTCATCACGGTGACGGTGCGGGAGAAGCCGAGCACGCGATCGACGTCGTGCTCGACGATCAAGACCGGAATGTTGGCGGCGATGTTTCTGACGAGGTTGGAGACGCGTTCGCGCTCGGCGGCGGCGAGGCCGGCCAGCGGCTCGTCCAGCAGCAGCACCTGCGGCTTGGAGCCGAGCGCGATGCCGAGATCGACCAGCCGCTGCCCGCCATAGGAGAGCTCGCCGCCTTCGATGGTTTCGATGCCCTCGAGGCCGAGGAACTTGATCAGTTCCGCGGTCTCGGCGTGGATTTCCCTGTAGTGGTCGATATCGCGCCAGAGGTTGAACCGGCCCTCGCTTTGCGCCTGCAATGACAACCGCAAATTCTCGTAGATCGAAAGGCCCTTGAACAGGCTGGTGATCTGGAACGAGCGCGTCAGGCCGCGATGGCAGATCAGTTCGGGCGGCACGCCCTGGATCTCGCGGCCGTTCAGCTTGATGGTGCCGCCGTCGGTCGGGTAGAGGCCGGAGACCAGATTGAACAGCGTGGTCTTGCCGGCGCCGTTCGGCCCGATCAGCGCGTGGATTTCGCCGGCGCCGACGGCAAGGCTCGCATTCGTGACGGCGCGGATACCGCCAAAATTCTTCGAGACGCCGCTGACGTCGAGCACGGTGCCCTCGAGGCGCTTCGGCAGCAGGAAGGCCGGCAGCGGCAAGCCTTCGTAGATCCTGCGCCGGCTCATCGCGGCGGATTCTTCCGGCGGCGGCCACCAGCGTTTTGACAGCGTCGCCCAGATGCCGACGAGGCCGCCCGGCGAATACAGCACGAAGGCGACGAAGACGAGGCCGAACCAGAGCAGCCAGTTGCCGGTCCAGATCGAAAACAGTTCGCGAAACAGGATGAAGAACAGCGCGCCGATCGCCGGGCCCAGCATGCTGCGCATGCCGCCGATCACGACGATTGCCAGCAACTCGCCGGAGAACGGCACCGACACCGCCTCGGCGGAGACGAGGTAGTTCTGAAAACCGATCAGCCCGCCGGCAAAGCCGGTCACGACCGCAGAGATCACGAACACGCCGAGCTTGTAGCGCTCGACCGGATAGCCCTGGAACGTCGCGCGCAGCTGGTTCTCGCGGATCGCCATCAGTACGTGGCCGAACGGCGAGCGCACCAGCCGCAGCAACAGGAAGAGCATGCCGAGACACAGGACGGAGACGACGATGTAGTAGCTCAGCGCATTGTCGAGGCTGAACGGCCCGATGCTGCCGCGCTTCAGCCCGCCAAGCCCGTCCTCGCCGCCGGTCACCGCGGTCCAGCGGAAGGCGATGGTGTAGGCGAGCGCCGACAGCGCCAGCGTCAGCAGCGAGAAATAGACGCCGCGGCGGCGCAGGATGATGATGCCGACGAAGGCCGAGAGCACGGCGACGATAGCGGCAGCGAGCAGCAGCGGCAGGAAGATGTCGCCGCCGCTGAACCAGTTGCGCTGGATCAGCCCCGCCGCATAGGCGCCGATGCCGAACCAGGCGCCGTGGCCGAACGATACGAGTCCGGTGTAGCCGATGCAGAGGTTGAGCCCCATCGCGGCGATCGCGAGCGCCACCACCATGGTGCCGGTGTTGAGCGAGAGGCCCATCAAATAGAGGGCGAACGGCAGCGCGATGACGCCGAGCGTGGCCGACAGCAACTGATGATATCGGGCGGAGGGAGCGGTCATTCGAACTTCTCGATACGTTCGCCGAGCAAACCGCGCGGCCGCACCAGCAGCACCAGGAACATCAGCACGTAGATGGACGCTTCACCGGCAGCCGGTGCGAAGTGGATGGTGATGCCCCTGACGACGCCGACCAGCATCGCCGCAAGCACCACGCCCCAGAAGCTGCCGAGGCCGCCGATCACGACGACGACGAAGGCGACCGTGATGATCTCGGCGCCCATGGCGGGATGGACAATCGTGATCGGCGCAAAGAACGCGCCGCCCAGCGCCGCCATGCCGACGCCGAGCATGACGATCGCGGTCATGTAGGGCTGCAGGCGGATGCCGAGCGCGGCCACCATGTCCGGCCGCTGGATGCCGGCGCGCACCACGCGGCCGAACGAGGTCTTGTGCAGCAGCAGCCAGACGCCGATCAGCACCACGGCGACGACGGCGAGGATCAGCAGGCGATAGCGCGAGAACAGGAAATCGCCGAGGAAGACCGAGCCGCGAAACGCTTGCGGGATCGCCGCCGAAATCGGCGGAGCGCCCCAGATGATCCGGATCGCCTGTTCGGCGACCATGGCAAGCCCGAAGGTGACCAGCAGGCTCAGGATCGGATCGGCGTCGTAGAACCGGCGCAGGATAAAGCGCTCGAAGAGAATGCCGAGCAGGCTCACCGCCACCGGCGAGAGCACGACGCCCGGGCCGAAGCCGAGATATCTGGTGATCTCGACCGAGATGTAGGCGCCAAGCGCATAGAACGCGCCATGGGCGAGATTGACGATGCCGCCGACGCTGAAGATCAAGGACAGGCCGAGCGCAATCAGGAGGTAGTAACCTCCGAGCACCAGACCATTTACCACCTGTTCGAGCAGAAATCCGAACTGCATTACCGACCCGCAAGATCAAAAAGAGACGGCGCCGGCGCTGATGTGCCGGCGCCGCAACGCCAATGTGCCCGACGCGCGGATCGGGCTATTACACCTTCATGTTGCAGGGGTTCTGCGTCTTCGTCGGGTAGATCGTTTCGAGCTCGGCGCCCGCCACCGGCAGGGCTTCGCCGAGCACCAGCATGTCCCACTTGTCCTTCATCTCGCCCTTCGGCTTCACGGTGAAGGGGTAGGCCTCCTGCACCAGCTGATGGTCCCAGGAACGGAAATAGGCCTTGCGCGCCTTCATGATGTCGAACTGGGTCTGCTTCTCGAAATAGCCGATCAGCGCGTCGCTCTCGGTCGACTTGGTCTCGGTGATCGCCTGCGCGATCATCTTCAGCGTGACGTATTCGATCCAGGCGTGATTTTCCGGCGGCTTGCCGTATTTCGCGGTAAACGCGGCGACGAACGCCTTGGACGCAGCATTGTCGAGCGTGTGATACCAGATGGTCGGCCACGTCCCGCTCAGATTGCCTTCGCCCATCGCCCAGGCGTCGCCGGTGTTGAGGTTGAAGCCGACCAGCGGGTAGGGCAGGCCGAACTCGGCATATTGCTTGACCAGATTTGTCACCTGGTTGCCCGCGAGGTTGCAGCAGACGACGTCGGGCTTGGCTTGCCGCACCTTCAGCAGATACGGGCTGAAATCGGTGACGTCGGTTGCGATCAGCTCGTCGCCGATCAGCGTGGCGTCGTTGGCGCTGAAGAAGGCTTTCGCGGCCTTCAGCAAATCATGGCCAAAAATATAGTCCGCGGTCAGCGTGACGAACTTCTTGCCCTTCACCATGCCCTTCTGGTTGAGCGCGGTGCCGACCGCGTTGACCATCACCGTGTTCGGGATGTCGCAGTGGAAGGAGTAGCGGTTGCAATCCTTGCCGCGCAGCGCGTCGGAGCGGGCGCCGGTGGAGAAGAACACCTTCTTGTTGCGCTCGGCGACCTGCATGATGGCGAGCGAGGAGGCGGAAGAGATTTCGCCGAACAAGAGCGTGGCGCCGTCCTGCTCGAGCATGCGCTGCGCCTTGGTCGCGGCGATGGCGGGATTAACCGAGTCTTCCGACATCAGGTCGATTGGTTTGCCCATGATGCCGCCGGCGGCGTTGATCTCCTCCGCTGCCATCTTCACGCCAAGCTGGGCGTAGCTGCCGATGGCGCCGAGAAAGCCGGTCAGCGGCACCAGGTGGCCGATCTTGATCCGCGCCGCCTGCGCGCGAACGACGGCGGGGGCTCCGATGGCGGATATTCCGGCAAAGGCGGCGCCGGCCTGCAACAGAGTGCGTCGGCTGTAGCGGGTCATGGTCGATCTCCTCCCGAGAGTTCATCCCGACGTTCTCCCTCCAGTTTTCGCTTATGCGACAATGTGAGAGACGTTCTTCTATTATTGGAACGGATATTTCCGGAGGTCGTGGCCGCTGTCAACGCCAAATGCGCCGCAGCCGCGCGCAAGCGCGGCCAGCGCCGATTCAATGAGAGGCGGTCAGGAAATCAGGAAGGCTTGGCGATATCGCGGGCGCCGAACTCGGCCGAGAGGCGGCCGGCGGCGGACTGCACCAGCTTGGCGCGGCTTTGCAGCGCCTGGTCGGTCATGCGCCAGATCGGGCCGGAAATGCCCATCGCGCCGATGACTTCGCCGGTGAAATTGTAGACGGGAACCGCGACGCAGCGAACCTCGGCATTGAACTCGCCGTCGTCGAAGGCGATCGCGCTGCGGCGGATTTCGGCGATCTCGCGCATCAACACGGCCGGATCGGTGATCGATTTCTTTGTGGTCGGCTTCAGCTCGACGCGCTCCAGGAAGCGCTTCAACTGATCGGGGCGCAGCGAGGCCAGCATGATCTTGCCGAGGGCCGTGCAATGCGCAGGGCGTACCACGCCGACGCGGTCGGTCAGCTGAAACGCGCCGGCCCCGCTGGTGCGGGCGATGACCACGACGGAATCGCCCATGCGTACCGCGAAATGGCCGCTTTCACCCGACTCCCGCGACAGATCTTCGAGGATCGGCGTCGCCAGATTGACCATCTCGATTTCGTCGAGCGCGCTGGCGGCCAGTGCAAACAGCGGGCGGCCGACGCGGTAGCGCTTGGTGTCGCGCTCCTGTCGCATGTAGCCGAGCGAGACCAGCGTGTTGGCGAGGTGGA
>JAQSDT010000093.1 GCA_029946075.1 bacterium
AACTGCAAACGCCCCCGCCGGAAATCGTGGCCGTGATGGAAGCACTGCGCCGGCCCTCGCGCGATCTCGCCCGCGAATTCGAGCGGGCGCTTGGCGACCAGCTGCCGCTGATCAAGCGCGACGGCGGCTTTATCCGCGAGAACTACGAGCCCGCGCTCGACGAGAGCCGCAATCTCCGCGACGCCTCCCGGCTCGTCGTCGCCGCGATGCAGGCGCGTTACGCCGACGACACCGGCATCAAGGCGCTGAAGATCCGCCACAACAACGTGCTCGGCTATTTCGTCGAGGTGACGGCGCAGCACGGCGACAAGCTGATGGCGCCGCCGCTCAACGCGACCTTCATCCACCGCCAGACGTTGGCGGGACAGGTCCGCTTCACCACGGCCGAGCTCGGCGAAATCGAGGCCAAGATTGCCAATGCCGGCGACCGTGCGCTCGGGCTCGAGCTGGAAATCTTCGAGAGACTGAGCGCAATGGCGCTTGCCGCCAGCGACGATCTGCGATCCGCGGCACATGCGTTCGCGCTGCTCGACGTCGCGACCGCGCTGGCGAAGCTTGCCATCGACGACAATTACGTGCGGCCCGAAGTCGACGGCTCGCTCGGCTTCGCCGTCGAGGGCGGCCGGCATCCGGTGGTCGAACAGGCGCTGAAGCGCGACGGCCAGCCGTTCATTGCCAATGCCTGCGATCTGTCGCCGGGGCCGGCGCAGAAATCCGGCCAGATCTGGCTGATCACCGGCCCGAACATGGCGGGTAAATCGACCTTCCTGCGCCAGAATGCGCTGATCGCGCTGATGGCGCAGATCGGTTCCTACGTGCCGGCCTCGCGGGCGCGGATCGGCGTGGTCGACCGGCTGTTCAGCCGCGTCGGCGCGGCCGACGATCTGGCGCGGGGCCGTTCGACCTTCATGGTCGAGATGGTGGAGACCGCCGTCATCCTCAACCAGGCCAGCGAGCGTTCGCTGGTTATTCTCGATGAGATCGGCCGCGGCACCGCGACGTTCGACGGCCTGTCGATCGCCTGGGCCGCGATCGAGCATCTGCACGAAGCCAACCGTTGCCGCGCGCTGTTCGCAACGCATTATCACGAACTGACCGCGCTCTCCGCCAAACTGCCGCGGATGTTCAACGCCACCGTGCGCGTCAAGGAATGGCAGGGCGACGTCGTGTTCCTGCACGAGGTGCTGCCGGGCTCGGCCGACCGCTCCTACGGCATCCAGGTCGCGAAGCTCGCAGGCCTGCCGCCGGCGGTGATCGCGCGCGCGAAATCGGTGCTGGCGAAACTCGAAGCCCAGGACCGCGGCCAGACCGCGAAGGCGCTGGCCGACGATCTTCCGCTGTTCGCCGTCCCCTCCCGCGCTGCCGTGGAAGCGGCCCCGCCGAGCGAGGCCGAACTAATGATGGAAGCGGTGAAGGTCCTGCACCCCGACGAGATGTCGCCGCGCGAGGCGCTGGACGCGCTCTATGCGCTGCGGGCGAAGCTGCCGAAGGGGTAGTCAGCCCCTTCGGCAGTATTAGGCAGCGACCAAATCAAAATATCGAAAACAACCCCATGCAAAGTAGGAATTTAGCCGCGCGAGTGGCAAAGGAATACCTTTTGGCATATAATTGCAGGATGCACCGCGAAGAGGTCATTGCCCGATTCAAAGAAGCCGAACCCGCCTTGCGGGCCTTTGTGGTGGCGGCGCTTTACTGTTTGGCTCCCACGCGCGTGACGAGGCGGCGGCGAATTCAGACATCGATGTTTTTGTCGATGTCGCGCCGGATGCGAGCTTCGGCCTGCAGCCCTACATGGGCACATTCCGCGTGCTTGAAGATGCATTCGATCGCAAGCTGGAAATCGGCTATTCGACGCGCGGTGCGCTCTCGCCCTACATTCGTACGAACATCAAGCGGGATGCCTTGCGGGTATTTTGATGGCAGCCAGCAAAAGTCCGCGCCTTCGCTTGCTTCATATGCATGACGAGATCGAAAGCCTCTCAGTCGTAAAGCTCGAGACCTGCCGCAAAAGATACAGCCTGCCGCGAGACATGGAACGTGCCTTCATCGAAGGCCAGAATCCCCGTGAGAACTCGCATCGCGGACTTGACCTTGGTATCAGCAAATCATGCTTTGATTGCTGTCAAAGCATGACGACGCAAGGATAAACGAGCTAGCCCGGCCAGCGTGAACGGCTCCATCGGCTTCAAACCTGGTGCAGATATTTAAAGCGCCACAGGCATTCGCCGATCTCTTGCAGGCCATTGATATTATTGTAAAAATTTTTTATTTTCAAATGATCTGCCAACCGATGGGCGCATCAAAAGGGAGGTGTGTTTATGTTTTGTTCTTTTGCTAATCCGATGATCACGATACATTGTGCCAATGTGCTTTCCCCTTCAAGACGTAACGAAAAGACTGAACATTATGAACTTCCAGATCGCTGGTGAGCATAAATTTCCATCAGCTCGGGAACCCTCTTCGCGATTCAACTCCCTTGAGGCAATTGACTGGAACTTTCCCGGACGCGTGCGAAAAAACGGTCTAGAGGCTATCCATCCCTACCCTGCGAAATTTATTCCCGACCTTCCCGGAACCATTCTTGATTTGCTCCCGGTTGAGCCCGGCACCATCGTTCTTGATCCATTCGTCGGAAGCGGCACGACGCTTGTGGAATGCCAGCGGCGTGGAATTTCATCCGCAGGCGTCGATCTTAACCCGATTGCTTGCCTCATCAGCCGGGTAAAAACCCGACCGTTGCCGAAAGATCTAGATCACGCGATTGCTCATTTGCTGAACGAAGCGAAAAACAGCCGGCGGACAAAAATTCCACCAATCCCAAATCTCGACCACTGGTTTGAAGGTCATGTGCAGATCGCTCTAGTCCGAATCTTAGCGAGCATTGAAGCGAGTCCAGCACAATTCCAGGATGTCTTTCGGTTAGCCCTATCCAGCATCATGGTACGCGTCTCAAACCAAGACAGCGATACCCGATACGCTGCGGTCGATAAAAAAATAGGACACGACCAGGTTGCTAGCCTTTTTGCTCAAGCCTGTGAGCGGATAAACATCTCGTTACAGGAGCGTGATTACGTCTTGCTTCCAACGCAAGTGCTTCAAAGTGACACGCTTCGCGTTCGGGCCAGTGATTTCAAGCATAAGGTTGGCGCGGTTATTACGTCGCCTCCATATCCCAATGCATATGAATACTGGCTTTATCACAAGTACCGTATGTGGTGGCTAGGCTATGATCCGTTGAGCGTTAAAGAGCAGGAAATCGGCGCGCGCGCGCATTTCTTTAAGACAAACCACCACACCGCCGATAATTTCATCCAGCAGATGCGAGGCACATTCAAACTCATCTCGTCCGTTCTTACACTCAACGGCTACGCCTGTTTTGTGGTAGGACGCTCGAAAATCCACGGAAAGATTATCGATAACGCGCGTCTCATAGAGACAGTGGCTAGAGAGTTCGGTTTTTACCTAACTTTCAGAACAGAACGCGTAATCGCCGCAAATCGAAAATCTTTTAACCTATCTCACGCAGCCATAAAAACAGAAAGTGTCATTGTGTTTGCGAGGGCAAACGCATGAAGCTCTATTATCACGCCTACAAGTATTACCCCTACGAACGTCAGCTTGCACTTAGGGAGGCGGCTGCGGTCATGGGAACAAAAATTGTCCGAGAGGATTCTAACGGCATAGAATTGGTCGAGGGGCTTAGTTCTGACGACGCGCGACGCTTGGTCTATTTTTCACAGATTCACAATGGCCGTGTTGCGATCGACACCGTTCAAGCCCGACTGGAAAGGGCCGCTACCGCAGGTAAAAAACGGCAATCTACCCGGTACTCTGTCCATGGCCTTCATGAGTACAAAGGCAAATTTAATCCGCAGGTAGCGAAGGCAATCCTGAATATCTTTGGTGTTAGGCCAGGGGATCATGTCCTTGATCCGTTCTGTGGCAGCGGGACTACGCTAGTAGAATGCGCCCAAATTGGTGCCGTGAGCGCAGGCATCGACCTGAATCCTTTGGCAGTCTTTATCGCTAATGCAAAATTGCAGGCTCTCGCGACGCCGGCGGATGACTTGGGCGACCACCTTGATAAGTTGATCGAGGGGCTTGCTCGCGTGCCTAACTGGTCGAAAGCGATTGCGGATGATGAACGAACCGAATTCTTAAAGAAGTGGTTCGACCCGGCAATCTTATCCATCATTGAAATTTTGCGCGACAGAATCGAAGTTCTTACGGACACGGCATCTCCAATATTCCTCAGCGTGGCAAGCAACCTGTTGCGGGACTACTCACTCCAAGATCCGCAGGATCTTCGCGTGCGGCGTCGGTCGTCTCCTCTTCCCTCCGAATCCATCCAGGGCGCATTTGCAAACGCATGCCGCACATTCCTCGAGCGGTTGAACGAAGCGCAAACTGTATTGGGTTTTGAACTACCTCACGGGGGCGCTCAGCTCTCTGACATAAAAAAAATGGGCGACGTTGCTCCCTTGCGGCGGTTTGATGCGGCGCTGACTAGCCCTCCATATGCGATGGCACTGCCGTATATTGATACACAGCGCCTATCTTTGGTATGGCTAGGCCTAACGGCACCTCAGCGGATACTTCCGCTTGAATCTGAGTTGATTGGAAGCCGCGAAATGCGCGGCAAGGCTCGCAGCGAACTGCGCGAACGAATTTGTGACAACGCCAGCGGCCTGCCCCTTGAACAATTTCGGCTGTGCCAGAAACTGGAAAATAGTCTCGGCCCTGATGATGGTTTCCGGCGTCAAGCCGTTCCGCCGCTGCTTTACCGGTACTTCGCTAACATGCATACCACCTTCCGAGCTGTGAAAAGCCAGTTGAAGCCCAATGCTCCTTTTGCCTTGATCGTTGGGCACAACCATACCGTATTGGGTGGAGCACGCCACGAAATTGATACGCCCCGACATCTTACAGCCCTAGCGACGGACGCGGGTTGGGGGGTGGACGAACTGATCAAGTTGCAAACGTATCAACGGTATGGCTACCACATGGGCAATGCCGTTTCCGCTGAAACACTCATACTGCTGCGAAATCCATGAACGAGCTGACCCTTCATCCTAACGTTTACAGAACGGGTGCCAGCAAAGGCCTGATTTCTCTTCTTGAACGATTATGGGTCCGCGACCATACCTCTGGTCAGGGCACGCTTTACATCGTTTCGGGTTTTGCCAACTACAACGGCGGCATTCGCTTTTATGATACTTTTCGTAGCCACATCGACAAGGGCGGCAAGGTTGTGGCGGTGTTTGGCGGAAGCACGTCTCAACGGCTGACAAGCCGTCAAGTTGTTCGAGAATTACTGGACGCTGGCGCCGAAGTACATGTGATCAATCGTAAACGGTTGATGCATGCCAAAAGCTACGGCACTGATAATGCCAAGGGCCAGATGCTTGTTGTAACCAGTGGAAACTTCACTGGGCCTGGCATGTCTCAGAATGTCGAAATGGCTGTTTTGCTTGATAGGAATAGCACTAAGGATCTTGGCTTCTCGTGGGCGGAAATGATCAAAGGCATGCTCGCCCAAAAGTGGAATTACTATCAACCCAGCTTGTTGGATGAAACAACTCCAGCCTGGCAATTGCTCTATGACGAGCAGGCAGCCGATATCAAGCTCGACGATACTGATGAAGTGACAATGGTCCTGACGCTTAGCCACGCAGACACAGCGCGGATAATGGCAGATCCTGGCACAAACGCCGGCAAGGGGAGTCAGTACTTCTGGCTAAGCAAGGACTCCTTCGACTTTCTGCCTCCGCTAACGATCCTCAACCGAAAGGGTTATAAGACGACGTACTCATGTCTGGTGAACATGGACTTCATTGACCTTCATAAGGCGGAGCAGGTTCGTGTGACATTCGAGGCTGAAAACAACTTAGACTTCCGACTTGGTACCGGCCCTCTCAGATATACGAAGCTAGCGAAGAAAGATGACCTTGCTGCGATTACCCGTGTCGCAGAGGACCGCTATGAGTTGCGGATCTTTCGAGCAGAAAATCCGCTGACTGCGAAGGTAAAACCGTACGCCGTGACGTTTGTTGGACATCAGGGAAAGCAATACGGGTTCCTGCCAAATTCGGATTTTTACGCCCTGATCGGTGCGCCGGGTGTGCCGCTGCATTCGTAGTTGCGACACTCCTTCAGACGCCCTTGCCGACCGCGGCTAGCCACGGCCTCGATTATAACTTCATAGAACTATCGAACAGTGCCGTCTCTACCGAGACGACTTCTTTCGTGGATCAAGATCGATTAGCTATGCCAAACTAGGTTAGTTCAACGTCAAATTTATAAGAGCGCTTCATGTTTTTGTGAGTGCTGATGTACCAAGTCACACCTTTTGAAGCTAGCCGCCCGCCCCCGTAAACGGCTGGATCAGCTTCAGCGTCGCCGCGAAGCGGATGCTGCGTTTGCCGGCGAGGGCTGTCGCCTCCATCGCGGCGCCTCCGGCATCGCAGCGGCCGGAGAAGCCGATGCCGACTTCATGGCCGCCGAACAGCGGGTGCTCGTCCTTGGCCGGGGTGTGCTCCTGATTGACGAACTCGCCCTTCCAGCGGCCATTCGCCGAGGAGTAGGCGCCGAGATAATAGAAGAAGGCGTCACCACCGAGGATGCGGCCATCTTTCAGCAGCATCACGCCGGTGTGCCCGCCGGCAAGGCCGTCCAGCATCTGGATGTCGATCGAATAGAGTCCGCTGACGATGCCGCCCTCACCGACCGCGCCGGGCGGCGGAATGTCGTCGTTGCCGAGCGGCGTCATCACGGCGCGAAATACCGAGCCGGCGTCCTCCTTCACGGCGCCGAGGAAGTGATAGACGTCGCCCTGCGGCTTGCCGCTGATGCTGATGGTGACTTCGTCGGCGCTGACCAGCGTCCGCGGGCGCGGCGAGGCGCTGTGGCGTCGGGTCCTGAGCCTGGCGACGATTTCGCCGTCGATGGTCTCATAGCTGCCGAAATGTGCGAAGGCCGTATTGCCGCCGAGCATCCTGCCGGCACGCGCATACAACACGCTGCGGCCGGCGCCGCCGCTGATGTCGTATTCGACCTTGTACAACCCGTCCACCGCGCGCCCCAGCTCGTCCCGCGGTCAACCTTAGCGGGTCTCGTCGCGGTCAGTAACCATCAATCTTGCGGACCGATCCGCGCGGCTTTCCGGCGCCCGAGCCACCACAGGCTCAGGTTCCAGCCGATGCAGGTGGCGAGCGCGAGGCCAAGCCCTACCGCGGAACCGAACTGCAGCGCCGCGACGTGCAGCACCGCAATCGCAATGCCGAGGCCGATCAGGCCCCAGGCGCTGTTGGCCAGCACGGCCGCCGTCGGCGGGCCGCCGATGCGCGGATGCAGGATCAGCATCATCGAGGTGAACACGATCGGGAATAGCGCGATCATGCCGCTGACCTTGGGCCCGACCC
>JAQSDT010000094.1 GCA_029946075.1 bacterium
GACGACACGCAGACCGACACCGCGCAAGACGAGGCCCGCCTCGCCCGCGGACGCGCGGATCTCAATGCCGCCGAGGTCAATCTGGCCATCAGCCAGGCGACCTATCTGCAGGTGATCGGCAATGCGCCCACCCTGCTCCACCCCGCCGAAACCGTGGACCGCTATTTGCCGCGCAGCCGTGACGACGCCACCGGGCTCGCCTTCCGGCAACATCCGACCGTGATGGCAGCCAGCTTCGATTTCGATACCGCCACCACGTCGATCCGCGTTGCCGAAAGCAGCCTGATGCCGACGATCACGCTGCAAGGCAGCGCCAGCCGCAGCAAGCAGTCGGACTCGACGCTCGGCACGTTCGGAAGCGACCAGGCCTCGATCACCGGACAGCTCACGCAACCGATTTATGACGGCGGTATGGCAGCCTCGCAGACAAGGCAGGCCAAGGAAGTCGCGGCGCAAAGCCGGCTGGTGCTGGATCAGGTCCGCAACCAGGCTCGCACCGCCGCGGTCGGCGCCTGGGTCGCGAACGAGGGCGCCAAGGTCGCGGTAACCGCATCCGAATCCGAGGTTCGCGCCGCCACCGTCGCCCTGCAGGGCGTGCAGCGGGAGGCGGCCGGCGGCCAGCGCACGACCGTCGACGTGCTGAATGCCCAGCAGGATCTGATCCAGGCAAAAGCCCGGCTGATCGGCGCGCAGCGCGACCGCGTGATCGCCTCCTACACTCTGCTCAGCGCGATCGGGCGGCTCGACGTCAAGACGCTCGGCCTCAACACGCCGGATTATCTACCGGAAGTGCATTACCACCAGGTACGCGACGCCTGGCATGGCCTCCGCACGCCGTCGGGCCAGTAACTCCGGCATTTTCCGAAGCTGTTAACCGGACACTGATGATGTCGGTTATTTCCTGTCGCCAACAGGTTGCGTTCGCCTGAAACTCGCTGTCATCGATTCGATTGAGCGATTTGCGAGGCCTCGTGGTTTCAAACACCCTGCGCTGGTCGGCCAAGGGCCTGCTCGTCCTGCTGTTGCTGCTGATCGTGGTCGTCATCGCGTTCCGCATGGCGGCATCGATCCGCGAAACCGGCTCACGCGCCGAACTGGCGCCTCGCTCGGGTCATCTGGTGCCGACACGATCCGGCGGCGTGTTCGTTCAGGAAAAGGGACCGCCTGACGGAATCCCGGTGGTGCTGTTTCACGGCACCGCCGCGTGGAGCGAGTTGTGGCGACGCACCAGCGACGCACTGGCTGCTGCCGGGTTTCACGTCATCGCGCTCGATCTTCCTCCGTTCGGATTTTCGGATCGCCCGGGCAGCTACACCCGGCAGGACCAGGCTGCGCGCGTCAACGACGTCCTTGAGGCGCTCAAGGCCAGGCCCGCCATCATCGTCGGACACTCCTTTGGCGCCGGCGCCGCGACCGAACTCGTGATGCGGCATCCGGATCGGGCGCGCGCGCTGGTGCTGATCGATGCCGCGCTCGGACTGACGGCGGCACCGTCGGATGCACCCTTCGTGATCCAGCCGAAATGGATTCGCGAGATTCTCGTCTCGCTCAGCATCACCAATCCAGCGGCGACGACGATGCTGCTCAAGTCGCTGATCGCAAAGAAAGAACGCGCAACGCCGGAGTACGTCTCGATCCTGCAATGGCCGCTGACGCAGCGCGACACCACGCCCGATATCGCCGACTGGCTGTATTATTTTCTCGGCGCCGATACCGGGGCGATGAGCGTCGACCGCACCGCCTATGCGCAGGTGAAGATCCCCGTCGCCATCCTGTGGGGCGACAAGGACAACATCACCCCGGTCGAGCAGGCGCTCGACCTGCGAACGCTGCTGCCGCCGGAGCCGGCCCTCACCCTGCTGCCCGGTCTCGGTCATATTCCACAGATAGAAGATCCCGACATGTTCAACGACGCCCTGCTCAAGGCGCTCCGAAAACTCTAGACTGCCGTCAGATTCGACACGCCCTGGATTGCCGCCGGAGACATCATGGACATCATCAGATTATGCGCCTGGGGCTATGCCGCCCTGCTCGGCTTCGTGATCCTGACCGGATACATCCCGGCCTTCATCGACGCCAACGACATGATCTTCGGCCTGTTCCGCCGCACCTGGTACGCCGACGGCCTGCATCTGGTCTCTGCGATCTGGGCAGCGACGGCAGCGATCGCGTCGCGCCGTGCCTCCGAGCTGTTCTTCCAGCTGTTCGGCGTGTTCTATTTTGCCGATGGCGTGCTCGGGCTTCTCACCGGCAGCGGCTATCTCGATTTCGGAATCCTGATCAACGGCGTACTCAATCTGCCGCTCTCGACCAGGTTCTTCGCCAACGCGCCGCATCTCGGCCTTGGCGGCGTCGCGATCCTGATCGGCTACCTGCTGGCGCCGCGCACCCGAGCCGCCGTTCATGCTTAGGTGCCTGCGGCGGTTTCTGGCTGTTGTCGCGATCCTGATCGCGCTGTCGGTGCTGTTGCCGCTCGCCTATGTCGAAGGCACCTGCCGGCCGGAATCGAATGCGGCGTCGGCCGCCGCAGCGCCGGTGGCGTTACCAGCGATCGACGAGGCCGGTTACCGGCGCAAGCTGAACAATACGTACTTCACCTTCCCTGAATGGTACATCGTCTATTCGTTCGAGGACTTCGGCCGTTTCCTCGACCGCGCCAGCGAGAGCCACTTCAATTATCTCGGCCATATCTTCGGCTTCTGGCGCAGCTTCTGCACCATCAACCGCGCCGTCCCAGTGACGGGAGAGTCACGGACCGAAGTGAAGACGATGATCTACATCATCGGCGTCAGCTACTCCCTCGAATACGCCGTCAAGGGCGCTTACGAGAACACGATCGGGCGCCTGTTCGAGTGGATTCGGGGCTCGACGCGCACCCCGCAGGACGACTACGCGCGCACCCTGCTGCAGGACTACGCCGCTTTCCTCTACACCATCCCTTGGTACAAATATCCGTTCCGGGAAAAATTCGACGGGCTGATGGCGATATCAACGCCGACGCCGAGCAAGCTTCGCACCTGGGAGCGTGATTTCGCGCTGGGTACCGAATACTTCCTCAAGGTCGGCTATGCCTCGCTGCTGCAGAAGGCCCTCGATGCCGGCGGTGACGACGAGCCGCGCGACATCATGTTCGCGGTCTCGACGCTGCCGCCCGATGTTCTGGCAAAGGAGCCGCGCATCAGACCGATCCGCGCGCTGACGCCGCAATGGCAACTGGTGCAAGCGCCGCGCTACAAGGCGTTCACCGAAATCGTGCAAGGCCTGCTCGATCGGGGATTTGTTGTCGCCGAGGTCGCCGGCAACCACGACATCCTGATCACCGTGATGGCACCTGATGCCGCAAGACTCGACGTCAAGGACACCACGGAGTTGTTTTCCCTGGAACTGGACGCCAAACCGGGCTTCCGCCGGGCCGGTCTCAAGGCCAGGATCGACCGTCTCGTCGACATCAACCGCGACCTCAAGGCAAGGGGGGCAAGCATTGAGCACTTCTACGATTACTGACGGCTATCGCCAGAGCCGCATCGCGGGCGCAGTTGCGCTCGTCGTCTGCGGCTGGCTCGCCATTGTCATCACGCTGACCTTCGGCGCAACGCCCGGCACGTCAATGGCGATTGTCGGCCCGTCCTCGCAAGCACTGGCTGTCGTCGCCAGGGCCAACGGCCGCATTCTCGTTTCGGGCGACTACGTCACCATCGCGCGATCCGACGATGCCGGGTTTGTCACCCGCCTTTATGCTGCCGGCGCGCTGCTGGTGCTGGATGCCGAGCAGGCCGGCGGCTGCAGCGGCCTGCCGCCGAAGTCGTCATTGCGAGCAAAGCGAAGCAATCCATCTCTCGGCTAGGCGAAGCCTGGATTGCTTCGTCGGATTGCTCCCTTGTGCAAGCGCTTTGCGCTTGTCGCAGGCAATGACGGAGAGCGTCTCTACGACGCGTACTTCTGATAAAATGTATTCGTGAACAGTTCAGCCGGATCGTATTTCTTCTTCGCCGCGAAGAAGTCGCCAATCTGCGGATACGAGCGCTGCAACTGATCCTTCGAATAATAGAGCTGGTACGGCAGGAAAAACCGACCCTTGTGCGCGATGGTGAGATCGATCAGCTCCTCCGTTGCCTTCTTCATCCGACGGTTGCCTTCATCATCCGTGGTCTGGTTGATGTAGAGCACCAGCGAGAACGCCGGCTCCGGCGAATAGGTCAGAAAATTGTTTTCCTGATGCACGACACGCACCGACGCGTTGAGCAGGTTGGTCTTGTTGTCGGTCAGCACCTTGCGCATGCCGTCGACGAACGAAACGAACTGGCTGCGCGGGATGAAGTATTCGTGCAGAATATCGGTGTCGTTGGGCAGCGCGTTGCGCAGATAAGGCACGGAATCGTGCATCGGATCGTTGCGGTTGACGAGGCAGGCTTCCGCCGAGCCGATCGCCTGCGCCCGCGTCACGGTGCAGGTTTCCATCCGGTGCTCGATATGCTTTTCGGACAGCCATTTCATTTCCTGAAACAGCGCGCCCTGCTTTGACAGATTGATGGTAAGCCGCCGCAGCTTGGTGCCGCTGACTTCGCCGAGCGGCTCGCGCCGGAAATCGGTGCCGTCGACCTTGGTGTAGGTGTAGAGCAGCAACTCCTTCAGGAACGAACTCGGCGCCGTCGAGAGGTGGCCGTACATCAGGCCGATATTGCCGTCCTTCTCGATTTCCCCGGCGAACAGCGCCGGAAATTCCTTGTAGTCCATCATGCGGCGGCCGGTCTGGTAGACCAGATTGTCTGATATATCGAGCTCGGCCTCGACGATGACGCCGAACAGACCGTAGCCGCCGACGACGAGGTTGAACAAATCCCTGTTCTCGTTCGCCGAAACCGTCTGCAACGAGCCGTCCGCCAGCATCACCTTCATCGACTTGATGGATTTTGCCAGCGCCCCGGCCTGATGGTCCATACCGTGGGCATTGACGGAGATCGAGCCGCCGACGGTGAAGATATCGGTGGACTGCATGGCGCGCACTGCAAAGCGCGGATGCAGCACGTTCTGGATGTCGTGCCAGGTCGCACCGGGCTGCACGGTGACGGAGCGCGCGCTTTCGTTCAGCACGATCTTGTTGAAGCCGCGCATGTCGAGCACGATGCCGCCCTTGCGGAAGGCATGCCCGCCCATGCTGTGGCGCACGCCGGCGGTCGTGATCGAGAGCCTGTTGTCGCGCGCGAAGCTCAGGGTTTTGGCGATATCATCGACGTTGCGAACCTCGACGACGCCGTAGATCTCGGTCTTGTTGAGGCAACTCGCGTCGTTGATGCTGCCGCCGAGCTGCGACCATTTCACATCTTTGAGCGGCGCAACCGACTTGATCCGGTCCAGATCGACCTTGGCCTGCTCGGCCCCGCCGACCGCGGGCCCGCAATCCTTTTCGCCGGAGGGATCGGCAGCCAACGCCTGCAGCTTGCGATAGCTGTACACGCCGAGCAGCACGACCACGACGGCGGCCACCGACGCGCCGGTTTTGAACTTCTGTGACAATTTTCGCATGAACTGATTCCAGGGGATGAGAGATATTCCGGGCGCAAGGATGATTAGTCAAACCGGCGGCGCGTTCGGTTCGATAGGCCGGGAGCGTTACCCAACCGATAATGGCGATACATCCACAGGGCGAGTGCCCTTCCCGCGCCCTGTTTCTCCCGATAATCTCCTGCCCGACCACGGCGGGACGACGCCGGGCATCCTGACGCCTCGCAGTATGCTGCTTGCTTCCATCGCAGCCGGAGTGATCATGAACGATAGAACCGCCAAAGCGGCGCAGCCTGCAACGCCCATCAATTTCGACGTACCCGCCGGGGCGTGTGACTGCCACACCCACATTCACCCGGACCCTGCGAAATACCCGTTCTCCTCCGGCCGGGTCTACACGCCCGAACTGGCCTTGCCGGAAGAGATGGCCGAGCTGCACAAGGCGCTGCGCATGGAGCGCGTGGTGATCGTGACGCCGAGCATCTACGGCACCGACAATTCCGCCACGCTGTTCGGCATGGCGGCGCGCGGGGCGACCGCACGCGGCGTTGCCGTGATCGACGACAAGACCTCGGAAAGCGATCTCGACGCCATGGGCAAGGCCGGCATTCGCGGCATCCGCCTCAATCTGGCGACCGGCGGCGTCAACGATCCGACCGTCGGGCGCCCGCGCTTCTCGGCCGCGGTCGAGCGCATCAAGGCGCGCGGCTGGCACGTGCAGTTGTTCACGAGTCTGGCGATGATCACCGCGATCAAGGACCTGGTCCTGACTTCGCCGGTGCCCGTCGTGTTCGACCATTTCGGCGGCGCGCGGGCCGCCCTCGGCGTCGACCAGCCCGGCTTTGCCGATCTGGTGGAGCTGGTCAAATCAGGCAAGGCACATGTGAAGATCTCGGGCGCGTACCGGGCCTCGAAGCTCGGGCCTGATTATGCCGATGCAACGCCCCTCGCCCGGCAGCTGATTTCCGCCAATCCCGATCGCATCGTCTGGGGCACCGACTGGCCACATCCGAATTCGGTTACCCCGGCCGGAAAGCAGGTCACCGACGTGACGCCGCTGTTCCAGATCGACGACGGGCGGCTGCTGAACCAGTTGCCGGTGTGGACCGCGGATGCGGGCATCCGGAAGAAGATCCTGGTCGACAATCCGGCGCGGCTCTACGGGTTCTGAGCGCGCCACAATGATCCGCTGCGCGCGTCGTGGCGGATCATTCCGTTCCTTGCCGCGATCAGCGTGCCCGGCGCGAGAACATCGAGATCAGGACCGGCAGCGTCACCAGAATGACGATCGGCGCCAGCATCATGCCCACGACGACCACGATCGCGAGCGGCTTTTGCACCTGCGAGCCGATCCCTTCCGAGATCGCCGCCGGCAATAGCCCGATGCCGGCCACGACGCAGGTCATCAGGACGGGGCGCAATTGCAGCTCGCCGGTGCGGACCACGGCGCGCATCCGCTCGTAGCCTTCGTCGATCAGCTGGTTGTATTGCGACAGGATGATGATGCCGTCCATCACGGCGATGCCGAACAGCGCGATGAAGCCGATCGCCGCCGACACGCTGAAGGGAATGCCGGTCACGAACAGGCCGAGTACGCCGCCGAAGATCGCCATCGGGATCACGCTCATCGCGAGCATGGTGTCGACCATCGAGCCGAAATTGAAGAACAGCAGCACGCCGATCAGCGCCAGGCTGATCGGCACCACGATCGACAGCCGCTTGATCGCGTCCTGCAGATTGCCGAATTCGCCGACCCACTCGACCCGCGAGCCCGCTGGCAGCCGGACCTGCGCCTCGACCTTTTCCTGCGCTTCCTTGATGGCGCTGCCGAGGTCGCGGTTGCGGACCGAGAACTTGATCGGCAGATAGCGTTCCTGCCCCTCGCGATAGATGTAGGCGGCGCCG
>JAQSDT010000095.1 GCA_029946075.1 bacterium
TCAAGGCGGTCATGCTCGGGCTGCTCGGCTGCTCGGTCTGGGTCTGGGCGATCGCGATCGACAAGATCTTCCTGTATGCGCGCACCAAGCGCGCGATGGACCGGTTCGAACAGGCGTTCTGGTCCGGCCAGTCGATCGAGGAACTGTACCGCGCGCTGTCGGCCAAGCCGACGCAGTCGATGGCGGCTTGCTTCGTCGCGGCGATGCGCGAGTGGAAGCGCTCGTTCGAGAGCCAGTCGCGCTCCTTTGCCGGGCTGCAGATGCGGATCGAGAAGGTCATGAACGTCTCGATCGCGCGCGAGGTCGAGCGGCTGGAACGGCGGCTGCTGGTGCTGGCGACGGTCGGTTCGGCGGGTCCCTTTGTCGGCCTGTTCGGAACCGTCTGGGGCATCATGTCGAGCTTCCAGTCGATCGCCGCCTCGAAGAACACCTCGCTGGCCGTGGTGGCGCCCGGTATCGCAGAAGCGCTGTTTGCCACCGCCATCGGCCTTATCGCCGCCATCCCGGCGACTATTTTCTACAATAAGTTCACTTCCGAGGTGAATCGCCAGGCGCAGCGCCTGGAAGGTTTCGCCGACGAGTTTTCCGCCATCCTGTCCCGCCAGATCGACGAGCGGGGATGAGGACGGTCAATGACGGGCGCATCGTGAGATCAAGATCATGGCGATGAACATGGCAGGATCGGCCGGGGGCGGTGGACGCCGCGGCCGGCGTCGTGCCGCCGTGATGGCGGAGATCAACGTCACGCCGATGGTGGACGTGATGCTGGTGCTCTTGATCATCTTCATGGTCGCAGCGCCGCTGATGACGTCGACCATCGACATCGACCTGCCGGTCGCCAGCGGCGGTAAGTCGCTCGCCGCCAACGCGCCGCCGCTGACGCTGTCGGTGAAGCGCACCGGCGGGGCCTGCAATTCGAACGTCGAACTGTATCTCGGGGATACTCTTATCTCGGCCAATGATCTGCTGCCCAAGATCAAGGCAATCCGCGAGACCCGGTCCGAGGCCGAAAGCGTGGTCTATCTGCGCGGCGACAAGGACGTTTGTTACACGGATATGATGAAGCTTTTGGGGTATATTCGGACGGCGGGGTTCAAGGCGAATATCGTCATCGTGCCCGAGCAGGGCTCGTGAGCAGCGATGGCTGACGGCGGAGCGAGAAGGCTCAAGTGAAGTTCAAGGTCGACAAGACACTGATGGCTTCGGCTGCCCTGCACCTCTGCGTGTTCGGGTACCTGATGGTGTCGTTCTCGACCAAGGCGCTCGAAATGCCGCCGGAAGAATCCGTGGCAGTCGACGTCATTTCCCCGGACCAGCTCGCCAAGGTCATGGCCGGCATGAAGACCGGCCAGAAGGAAAACCCGAAGCCGCTGGTCGAGAAGGTCGCCGAGGCCAAGCCCGTCGACGACGCCGTCGGCAAGGTCGCCCCCAAGCCGCCCGTCGTGACCGAGACCGCGCCGCCGCCGCAGCCGAAGGCCGAGGAGAAGGTGGTCGAGAAGAAGCCCGATCCGCCGAAAGTTGCCGAGAAGCCCAAAGAAGAGCCGAAGCCGGAGAAGAAGCCGGACCCGATCAAGCCCGACCCGATCGCCGAGGCGATCAAGAAGGAAGAAAAGAAGCCGCCGCCGAAGCCGGTGGAGGCCGCCAAGCCGCCGGAGCAGAAGCAGAAGATCGTCGAGCGTCACTTCGACAAGAACCAGATCGCCGCGCTGCTGGACAAGCGCGATCCGACGCGCGCCGCCGCGACCGGCGACACGCTGAATTCCAACGCCGCGCTCGGCACCTCGAAGGGCGCCGCGGCCGACAATTCCGCGACCTGGGGCGCGATGTTCCAGCGGCAGGTCGAAAAGTGCTGGAAGAAGCCCTACGGCGGAATCGAGTCGCAGCGGCCCCAGGTGGCTTTCAACATCCGCCTGAAGCGCGACGGCACGCTGGAAGGCTCGCCGGTTCCGGAAGGAACGCCGGCAACCCCATTCCTTCGCGTTTATCAGGAGAGCGCGTTGCGCGCGATCATCGAGTGCCAGCCGTACAAGCTGCCGCCGACGATGTTTGACGAATGGAAATATTTCTCGCCGGTGTTCCAGGAAAAAGCCTGACCGTCCGATTGGATATGAGCAAGATTGAAGCGATGACTGACAAAGACGGATTGCCGAACATGCTGTACCGCCCGAGCCGCCGGCAGATCATTTCCGGAATGGCTTCGACCGGCCTGTTGATGGGCAGCCAGATCGGCAGCGCCTTTGCGCAGAAGCGCGTCGTGATTCCCGAAGGCGAATTCACCCCGCTTCCGATTGCGATCCCGAATTTCGTCGCCGGCACGCCCGGCGATACCGAGGTCGGCGCCGGCGTCTCGCAGGTCATCACCAACAACCTCAAGCGCAGCGGGCTGTTTGCGCCGATCGATCAGGCCGCCCATATCGAGCGCATCACCAATATCGACACCGCGCCGCAGTTCAACAGCTGGAAGCAGATCAACGTCCAGGCCCTCGTCACCGGCCGCATGACGCGGCAGGGCGACGGCCGCCTCAAGGCCGAATTCCGCCTCTGGGACGTCAACACCGCCCAGCAGCTCGCCGGCCAGCAATACTTCACCTCGCCGGAATACTGGCGGCGGATCGCGCACATCATCTCCGACCAGATCTATGAACGGCTGACCGGCGAGAAGGGCTATTTCGACAGCCGCGTCGTGTTCGTCGACGAGACCGGCTCCAAGGAGCGCCGGGTCAAACGGCTCGCCATGATGGACCAGGACGGCGCCAACGTACGCTATCTGACCCGCGGCTCCGACCTCGTGCTGACGCCGCGGTTCTCGCCGTCGACGCAGGAGATCACCTATATGGAGTTCGGCCAGGGCGATCCGCGCGTCTATCTGTTCAACATCGAGACCGGGCAGCGCGAAATCGTCGGCAATTTCCCCGGCATGTCGTTCTCGCCGCGCTTCTCGCCGGACGGCCAGCGCATCATCATGAGCCTGCAGCAGGGCGGCAATTCGAACCTGTTCGTGATGGATTTGCGCTCCAAGGCGACGACGCGGCTGACCGACACGCCGGCGATCGACACCTCGCCGTCCTATTCGCCCGACGGCGCGCGCATCTGCTTCGAGTCCGATCGCGGCGGCAAGCCGCAGATCTACGTGATGCCGGCGACCGGGGGCGGGGCGCAGCGCATCTCGTTCGGCGAGGGCAGCTATTCGACGCCGGTCTGGTCGCCGCGCGGCGACTACATCGCCTTCACCAAGCAGGGCGGCGGACAATTCGCCATCGGCATCATGAAGACCGACGGTTCGGGCGAACGGATCCTGACCGCAGGCTTCCACAATGAAGGCCCGACGTTCTCGCCGAACGGCCGCGTCCTGATGTTCTTCCGCGAGCCCGGCGGCAATGGCGGCCCGTCGCTGTTTACGGTCGATATCTCCGGCCGCAACGAATTGCGGGTGCCGACGCCGGGCTTCGCCTCGGACCCGGCGTGGTCGCCGTTGCTGTCCTAGGGCGTTTTCGAGCGAAGTGGATACCGGTTCGCGTGAATGGGACGCTTCCAGCGACGTGAACCCGTTTCGGGTTTTCGTTTCGATTCAATCGAAACGAAAAAGGTTCCAGTCAAGGCGCAACCGCGGCGAGCGTCCTGTCGTTAATCGGCAAACATTGCCTAGTGTGCTGATTCTTCGAGCAAAATCTTGCTGCGGAAAATCAAAAGCAACGTCTCGGTAACGATGTTCCCTCAGAAAGACTTCATCTGGGAAGGGTAGAACTACGCACCCCAACAGGACGCGTGCGCTGCCAATGCAGTTGGTCGATCAGAAGAAACGAAGCAGTCAGGACGAACTGGAGCCCGTACTCTACGCGGCGCTGATCGATTCCATGTGCCAGAATTTCTGGCCGATGCTGCTCGGCACGCTCTGTACGGCCGTCGCGGCCGTCCTCACCGCGCTCAAGACCGGCAACCCGCTCTTGTGGCCCTGCGCCGCACTGATCGTCGGCATCGGCACCTTGCGCGCCTTCCAGATGCGCAAATACGAACGGCGCACCGCGGTGCTGTCGTTCGATCAGGCAAGGCACCTCGAGCCGCGCTACGCGGTCGGCGCCATGGTCTATGCCGGAGTGCTCGGCGTCTGGTGCTTCCTCACCATCGTCGGCAATGACGATGCCATCGCCCACATGATCTGTGTCGCGGTGACGATCGGCTACACCGCCGGCGGCGCGGCCCGAAATTACGGTCGTCCGAAGCTGATCCAGTATCACATCCTGCTGGCTTGCGGGCCGATGTCGCTGGCGCTGGCGCTGCATGCCAACTTCTTCTACGTCATGCTGGCGGTGCTGCTGGCGCTGTTCTTCGTCGGCCTCAAGGGCATCAACCTCAGTTTGCACGCCATCTTCGTCAAGGCGCTGACCTCCAGCTTCCGCGAAGCCGCGCTGGCCGGGCAGTTCGACACCGCCCTGAACAACATGCCCCACGGGCTCTGCATGTTTCGCGCCGACGGCCGGCTCGCCGTGATGAACCACCGCTTCAGCGAAATGATGAACCTGTCCGATGACCTGATCCAGCGCGGTGCCAGCGCACACGATATCGTCGCGGCCTGCGTCGTCTCGAATTCGATTTCGGCCACCAGCGGCAAGATGATCCTGTCGGAGATCGAGAACACCCAGGCCGGCGACGTGATCACGACCGATCCGGACGCCTCGCGCGGCCGGTCGCTGTCATGGACGTTCCAGCCGATGGCCGGCGGCGGCGCCGTGGTGCTGGTCGAAGACATTACCGAGCGGCGCAACGCGGAAGCCCGCATCAGCCATCTGGCGCGCTACGACGAACTGACGGCGCTGCCGAACCGGGTCAACTTCCGCGACGAGATCGGCCGGCTGCTGGCGATCCAGCAGGGCGCGGAGCATTTGTCGGCGCTGTTGTTCGTCGACCTCGACCAGTTCAAGCAGGTCAACGACACGCTCGGCCATCCCTGCGGCGACCAGTTGTTGTGCCTGGTGGCGGATCGGATGCGCGAGATGCTGCGGCCCGAGGATTTCGTGGCGCGGTTCGGCGGCGACGAATTCGTCGTGTTCCAGCAGAACATCAATTCGGCGGACGATGCCGCGAGCCTGGCCCGCCGCATCGTCGAACGCCTGAGCGAGCGCTACAAGATCGACAATCATCTGGTCGAGATCGGCGCCAGCGTCGGCATCGCCATGACCTCGCGCGGCGTCAGCGCCGATACGCTGCTCAAGAACGCCGACATGGCGCTGTATCGCGCCAAGGCGGATGGCCGCGGCACCTTCTGCTTCTTCCGGGACGAGATGGCGCAGGTGGTCGAAGCCCGCCGCATCCTCGAACTGGACCTGCGCAAGGCGCTGGCCAACGAGGAATTCGAGCTGTTCTACCAGCCGCTGGTCAACGTCAAATCGGGCCGCATCTCGACCTGCGAGGCGCTGCTGCGCTGGAATCATCCGGTCCGCGGCACGGTCTCGCCGATCGACATCATCCCGGTCGCCGAGGATATGGGCCTGATCGTCGATCTCGGCCGCTGGATCCTGCGCAAGGCGTGCATGGAATGCATGAAGTGGCCCGAAGCCGTCAGCGTCGCCGTCAACTTCTCGCCGCAGCAATTCCACCAGCGCGACGTGCTGAGCGAAGTCCGCTACGCGCTCGAGGTCTCCGGCCTGCCGGCCAACCGGCTCGAGATCGAGATCACCGAATCCTCGCTGCTGCGGAACACGCAACTGACGCACGACGTGCTGTCGCAGCTGCATTCACTCGGCGTGCGGATCTCGCTCGACGATTTCGGCACCGGCTATTCGAGCCTCAGCTATCTGCATAACTTCCCGCTGCAGAAGGTGAAGATCGACCGCTCGTTCCTCGAAGGCATCGACAGCGATCGCCCCCTGACGCTGCTGCGCGGCGTGGCGCGGCTCTCGGCCGACCTCGGCATGTCGGTCGTCGTCGAGGGCATCGAGACCAATGAGCAACTCGAACTGGTCAGCACGGACGGCACGGTGAGCGAGGTGCAGGGCTACCTGTTCAGCAAGCCGGTACCGGCGACGCGAGTCCGCCAGTTGCTCAACGTGTCGCACGGCCGGCGTCAGCCGGATGAGTCGCTGAAGGTAATATCGTCTCGATCCATCGCCTGAGGCATACAACCAAAAAGTGTATCGCTGATCGCGTAAGTTAACCCTAATGTGGCTAACCCTTTGCAATCTCGTTAACAAGCTGTTAATCTTCTAGTCGCTCGCAGAAGTTGCTTGGAAGCGTTAGGAGTTCAGCATGCGGTCCCCGGCCGAAGCGTCAATCACGGCCTCCGGGCGGAGTTTGGACCTGTTGGATCAAGTCGACTATCGTCTCGCGCAAACGCCTGAAGAAAAAGAAGTAATCTACAATCTTCGGTACCGCGCCTATCTGCGCGAGGGCGCCGTCAAGGAATCTCCCGAGCAGCGCGTCACCGATCAGTATGACGATTTGCCGAATTCCTGGACGTTCGGCGTCTACTTCGGCGACGAGCTCTACAGTTCCGTTCGGATCAGCGTGCTCAACTCCGAGTGGCGGGCGTCCTGTTCGAACGAGGCCTTCGGCGAACTGCTGAACCCCAGGCTCGATCGCGGCGAGGTCATCATCGATCCCGCGCGCTTCGTCGCCGATCCCGACAAGGTCAGGCGGTTTCCGGAACTGCCCTATCTGACGCTGCGGCTGGCCTACCTGGCGTGCGAATATTTCAACGCCGATCTCGGCCTTGCGATCGTGCGTGCCGAGCACCAGGCGTTCTATCGCCGGGTTTTCCTGCACGAGACCATCGCCGAACCACGCTTCTTCCCCGGCCTGCTCAAGCCGGTCGGCCTGATGGCCGCCGACTTCCAGACGATGAAGGAAAAGGTCTTCGAACGGTACCCGATGATGCGCTCGACCGCCTTCGAGCGGCGGATGCTGTTCGAGCGTACCGGCGAGCGCCGCAAGCGCCCGGCGCCGGTGATCCCTGCCTATGAACAGGCCTCGATCGTCCCGAATTCCTGAACTTGCCGGACCGGCGGTAAGGCCGATCTGGCCTGACCCCATCAGCCCAAAAGCTGCTGCGGGCGTCCCCCGGCCGGCTCATCACCGCGTATTTTCGATGCCTGACGGCCAAATCCGGTGATTTGGGCCGCTGCACGCGCTTGCCTTCACCGTCGCGCCACATTTACAAATCATTAACCATCACGGTCGCTTTTCGCGGTTTGGGGGCATTTGACCGTCTCGGGCAAGGTTCCATCAAGGTTGACGGAACGTTCGTTTAACCATCGACCTGTAGACCGGATAACAGTCGAAATACGTGAGCGTTGGAGGCTCCGGAATGAAATACCAGATGCGTATCCTCCAGGGATGGAAGCTGGCGGCGGTGGTTGCGGTGGCGCTCTCGATGGGCGCCTGCGCCAAGAGCAATGTCGGTCCCG
>JAQSDT010000096.1 GCA_029946075.1 bacterium
ATTGAGCGGTGCGACCATCGCGACGATACGATGGAACACGGCCATGTCTGGCACGCCGCCGAGATGACGTACGAAGTTGAAGCGGCAACCGCGGAAACCGCCCTCGTGCAGTTCGCGCAAGCCGCGTTCGGTGATGCCGTCGTCGATATTGGCAACGGCGCGAAACGCACCATCACTCACGGCAATCGCATCGAGCGCCACGCGGTTGTCGGTGCCGTGCACGCTGGCATTGACGATGACGGCGCGCCCGATGCCGATCTTCTGGTGCAGGGCACGGAAATCCTCGAGCGGCGCATCCGGCGGCGTATAGGGCCGCCCCTGCGCATAGGGATATTTGTCGCCGGGCCCAAAGATGTGGGTATGCGCGTCGCAGGCCAGCGGCGGAAGCCTGAATTTCGGCGTCCGTGGCTTCGGATCGGGGCCGGGAATGGTGGGCTTGTTCATGATGACTTCAACTCAATGGACCGAAATTCACGAGGCCGGATCTTCGTGCCGCTTGCGGGCGACGCTCTTGCCGGGCGGCAATGCGGATTTGGGCTGATCGATGTCCGGCGCCTGCAGCGCGGCGACCGTCGCGGCAACCAGTTGCTCGATCGCCTCGGCCGGATCGGCGCCGTCGGCCTCGCCGCGCGACAGCCGCGTCACCCGCTCGGGATTGACCAGGGTGTAATAGAGCCCGCCAAGCAAAAACTGCGAGCGCCACACGATCGTGGTGCGCGGCAAATGCGGCAGGCTTTCCTCGATCGCCTCGATGAACGCGTTGGTGGTGTCGTCGAAGATCTCGGCGATGATGCGCCCGACCACGGCGTTGCCTTCCGCCGACATCACCGCGCGCAGCCGGGTGAACCGCGCACCGCCGCCGGCCAGATCGCTGCTCGACGAGAATGCCGGCTGCACATAGGCGCGCACGATCGCTTCCAGACGATCCTGCACGTCCCGCACACGCCGCGCGGCGACCAGCAGTTCGATGCGCCGCTTGTTCATCGGGCCGCAATGCCGCTTGTAGATTTCCAGCAGCAGGCCGTCCTTGGTCTTGAAATGATAGGTGATGCTGCCGGGATTGGCGCCGGCCTCCAGCGCGATGTCGCGGATCGACACGGCGTTGAAGCCGCGGGTCGAGAACAGCAGTTCCGCCGCGCTGAGGATGGCTTCCCGCATATTGGGATTTCGCGTCATCGGACCCTGCTTTTCGAAGAATTTGCTTTCTCGGCTCGACTTTTGTACGTTTGTACAAAATATCAGGTCCGGTCAACAAATATCTGGCCCCACAGGAAGGCGCTCCCGCATGCCCGTTTTCAGTCCAATGATCCGCAGCGTTCTCGCCGCCACCGCGCTCGTGCTGGCCGCTTCCAGCGCCACCGCCCAGACGTTCCCGACAAAGCCGGTTCGCATCCTGGTGCCTTATGCCGCCGGCGGCGCGGTCGACGTGCTGGCGCGGACAGTCGGGCAATCGCTGGCGAAGACATGGGGCCAGCAGCCGGTGGTCGAAAATCGTCCGGGCGCCGGCGGCATCGTGGCGTCGCAGGCGCTGACGCAATCGCCGCCGGACGGTTACACGCTGATCCTGGTCGCCAGCGGTCATCCACTGAACCAGTTCTTCTATCCAAAACTGCCCTACGACACCTTCAAGGATTTCACCGCGATCAGCGAGATCGCCTATTCGCCGCTGGCGATCGTGGTGTCGAAGGACAGCCCGATCAAGACGCTCAGCGATCTGCTGACCACGGCGCGCGCCAAGCCGGACTCAGTGTCGTACGGCATGTCCGGCAACGGCACCTCGGCGCATCTGGCCGGCGAGATGCTGAACTACATGGCGAAGACCAAGATCCTCGCGATCCCCTACAAGGGCGGCGCACCCGCACTGACTGCCGTGATCGCCGGTGAAATTCCGGTCAGCGTCAATCCGTTGCCCGAAGTCGTCAGCCAGATCGAGGGTAACGCCGTCCGTGCCCTCGCGGTGACGACGGCGCAGCGTTCCAAGGCGCTGCCGAACATTCCGACCGTCGCGGAGTCCGGCCTGCCCGGCTACGACGCCGCGGTGTGGTGGGGTTTCCTCGGACCATCCGGCATGGCGCCCGATCTGGTCGCGAAAATCCATGCCGATCTCGCCGCCGCGCTGAAGGACCCCGTCGTCCCCACCGCGCTGGAGAAAATGGGCGCGACGCCGGTCGGTAGTTCACCGGCCGAGTTCGACGCCTTCATGCGCGCGGAAGCTGCGAAGTGGGAGCCGGTGCTGAGGGAAGCCAATATCAAGATGCAGTAGGCGGCTGCGCTTACCGCGCGTTCGCCGGCGCGGTGACGTGCCAGAGATCGGCGCGCCAGTGCAGCACGATCGCCAGCATCAGCGTAAGCCCGGCCGCAGCGTAGAGCGTGCCGGTCGCGGCAAAGCCGATCTCTTCGATCAGGCTGCCGGCGGCGAGCAGGCCGAGCGGCAGGCCGTAGATCACCATCATGCGCACGCCCATCACCCGGCCGCGGAAATTCTCGCTGGCGGTGCGCATCAGGATAACGGCGATCGAGATCATCGCAAGACTCTGCGAGAAGCCGGCCAATACCAGGCAGGCGATCGCGGTCGGCACCGTCTGCATCTGCGCGAACACCAGCAGCGTGACGTACCAGAGCACGGTGGCGCCAATCATCAGCCGCGCCACGCGGATGCCGCCCATCACGCTGAGCGCAATCGAGCCGACCAGCGAGCCGATGGCGAAGCTTGCCGACAGATAGCCAAGCCCGGTCTGGTTGGTGCCGTAGATCGTCCTGGCGATGTAGGGCAGCAGGCCGTTGGAGAGCGGATACGCGGTCAGATTGGCGAGGAACGCGACCCACAGCGCAGCCTGCATCCGCGGCGTGGTCCAGCAATAGGCGACGCCCTCCTTCAAATCGCGCATCGGCGAACGCTGCAGCGCCGCGCTGGCGGCAGCGTTGGCAGCCTGCGGCTTGACCGGCGCCCTGATGCAGAGCGTGAGCGCCGTGGCGGTAATGTACAGGCAGACGATCGCGACATAGGCCGGACCCATGCCGAGCGCAGCGAACAGCCCCGCCCCGCTCAGCGCGCCGGCGATGCGCGCGGTGTCCATCGTGGTGCGGGAGATGCTGATCGCGCCGATCAGCTGGCCGTGCGGCATGATGGTGGCCACCAGCGCACCGCGCACGCCGAGGTCCGACGGGCGAACGACGCCCATCAGGGCGGCGCTGATGAAGACATAGAGCGGCGAGAGGTGGCCGGTCAGCGCCAGCGTCATCAGGAACAGCGCCAGCACCGCGTAGGTCGCCCGCATCATCGCCAACACGTCGCGGTGCCCGATGCGGTCGCCGACGACGCCGAACATCGGCGCCACCAGCGTTCCGACATATCCGAGCGAGGCGAACAGCGTGAGCAGCAGCACTGAGCCGGTCTCGACCAGCACGTACCAGCCGAGGATCAGCATCTCCATCTCGAACGCCCACGAGGTGAGCAGATCGGCGGGCCACTGGAAGCGGTAATTCCTGATCCGGAACGGTGCCAGCGCGGAAGTCCGCGCGAGATCGCTCAAGACGCGCTGTCGCGATTCATCGCGTTCCACCCTGCCCTGTTTCTTGTTCTTAGCCGATCGTCGATAGCAAGCCGGGTCAGGCGTTTCAAGCAGCCGAAACCGCACTGCCGCGATGCGACAACAGCAGGTGTCTGACATCGGCGGCGGGGATCGCCGGGCTGAACAGATAGCCCTGCATTTCCGTGCAGCCAAGAATGTAGAGCAGGTTCCGCTGCTGTTCGGTTTCGACGCCTTCCGCCGTCGTCGTCATTTCGCTGGCAGCGGCGATGTTCACCACCGCCTGGACGATGGACGATGAGGCGCCGGAGCTGGCCAGATCCCGAATGAACGCGCGGTCGATCTTGATCTTGTCGAACGGAAAACGCTGCAGATAGCTGAGCGACGAATAGCCGGTGCCGAAATCGTCGAGCGCGATCCGCACCCCCAGATTTCGCAATTGATGCAGTGCGGCCAACGCCGCCTCGTCGTCGCGAATGAGCACCGCCTCGGTGATCTCCAGTTCGAGCCGGCCGGCGGAGAGGCCGGAGGCGGCCAGCGCTGCAGCGACGTTCAGCGCCAGCGTCCGGGTCCGGAACTGGACCGGCGAGACGTTGACGGCGATACGGACATGATCGGGCCAGTGGCGGGCTTCGGCGCAGGCGGTGTTGAGCACCCAGAGGCCGAGCTGGTCGATCAGGCCAGTTTCTTCCGCGACCGGAATGAATTCGGCGGGCGAGATCATGCCACGCTCGGGGTGACGCCATCGCAGCAACGCCTCGCAGGACGAGACCTTGCCATCCCTGAGATTGATGACCGGCTGGTAGTAGACCTCGAGGCCGCCGTCGCTGAGCGCCTGGCGCAGTTCGAGTTCGAGGCTGCGCCGCGCCCGGGCGCGCTCGTCCATCCCCGCTTCGAAGAAACGATGGGTTCGCCGCCCGTCGCCCTTGGCGCCGTACAGCGCCAGATCCGCGTTCTGGAGCAACTGGTCGAGGTCGGTCCCGTCGCCGGGTGCAAGCGCTATCCCGATGCTGGCATCGGTCGTGATCAGGTGTCCCGCGCATTCGAACGGCTGCCTGATCGCAGCATAGATTTCATCAACGAGCTCCGTGGTTTCGGAGCGGTTCTTGATCCCGGTTTGAATCACGGCAAACTCGTCGCCGCCGAGTCTGGCCGCAACGTCACCCGCCTTGATGCAATCGCGCAGGCGCGTGGCGACGACCTTGAGCAGTTCATCCCCGATGGGGTGGCCGAGCGCGTCGTTGACGCTCTTGAACTCGTCGATGTCGATATAGAGCACCGCCAGCTGCTCGCCGGGCTGCATCGCCTCCAGCGCCTGTTCGAGACGCTCGCGGAACAGCACCCGGTTCGGCAGGTCGGTCAGCCCGTCGTAATGGGCCAGATGCGCGATTTTCCGCTCGGCGCGCGTGCGCTCGGTGATGTCCTCGATGGTGGCTACCCAGCCGCCGGCCTTCAACGGACGGTTGATGATCTCGATCGCGCGGCCGCCCGGCGCCTCCGTGAGCTGCCGCGTCGCCTTGCCGAGCGATACCTTCTGGATGATGGCATTGCAGAATTCGTCGACGTCGCCGTCGAAGGAACCGGTCTCCTTCCGGTGCCCGATCAGCCGCTGCATCGTGCAGCCCGGTTTTGCCACGTCCGGCGACAGCCCGAACATGTCGAGATAGGGCTGGTTACAGATCACGATCCGTGCGGTTGCGTCATACAGGACACGGCCTGGCGGGTTGTTGTTCACGGCCGTCGAGAGCTGCCGCCGCTCGGCGGCGAGACTCTGATCGGTCAGTTGATGACGGCGCAGCAACAGGCCCGCGAATACCGCAAGCCCTGCGACGAGCGCCACCAAGGCGGCTTCACGAAGGCTCCACGTCGCGGTGGTCATCTCGGCGACCAGTGCCATCATGGCCAGCACGCCGAACGTGGCAAACCACCCGATCAGCCCGGCCTTGTCGGCAAGACTGTCGGAGCGATCAGGCCATCGATGGCTGCCGTCGAGGCTCAACCGAACTGTCTCCCCGCCTAACGAAGCAACGCAGCGATCTGACGACGGGGCGACCCCGGCCTCGCCAATCGCATCCGGCGGTATTGTGAGGCAGGACAGATGGAAGTCGCGTTACAACTTGCAGTTAGCAAGGAGTTACCGGGACACTTCGCCGAGATCGAAATTGCGATCCGGCGCCGGGGGTTAAGGGGTTGGGAGCACCGGGCTTTGCCCTCTCCGTTCCAGTGGTAAACCAGATATTAATCGGCAGCCGGTGATGCGTGCAGCCACAAATGCAAGAAAGTACTGATTTTGCTGCATAAGTGTGGCGCGGCGACGCACGCGGAAGAGCCGTTGCAAAACGAATCCTGACCGAGATGCCGCGGATTTAGCGGATGCGGAACCCCGCCGGTTTAACCGTTTCGCTATCCGCGCCAGCCCATAATGCGGGTCAGACCTCACTTCATCACATTCGGGTTCAGCACTGTGGCATCCTTCGGACGTGTAATTTCGGTGCGTGGTTCGCTTGCGCGGGTCGGACTTCTGGCCGGTCACCAGACGCCGGTTTCTGAAATGCGGGCCACCGTCGGCCGCTTCATCAGCATCCGCTGTTCGAATTCCACCATCATCGCCATGATCACCGAGGTGTCGTGCGAGGATGTACCGACCTCCGACGACTACATCGCGACCGCCTCGGTCGACTTGCTCGGCGAAATCCTCGGCGGCGACCGCCCCAAATTCCAGCGCGGCGTCACCAATTATCCGACCATCGGGGACAACGTCGACCTCATCACCAACCAGGACCTGCGCACGGTCTATGCCCCGAGCGGCTCCGACCAGATCAATGTCGGCAATCTGCAGCAGGACAAGTCCGTCATCGCCTATGTCGACGTCGAGGAAATGCTCTCCAAGCATTTCGCGATCCTCGGCTCCACCGGCGTCGGCAAATCGACCAGCGTCTCGCTGCTGCTCAACGAAATCCTGAGAGCGCGGCCGAACCTGCGCATCTTCCTGCTCGACGTCCACAACGAATACGGCCGCTGCTTCGGCGACCGCGCGCTGGTGCTCAACCCGCGCAATTTGAAACTGCCGTTCTGGCTGTTCAATTTCGAGGAAATCGTCGACGTGCTGTTCGCCGGCCGCCCCGGCGTGCCCGAGGAACTGGACATCCTCGCCGAAGTCATCCCGATGGCGAAGGGCCTCTACACCCAGTATCAGAACTCCGACCGGCTCGGACTGAAGCGCGTCGACCCGAAATCGGTCGGCTACACCGTCGATACGCCGGTGCCCTACCGCCTCGTCGACCTGATCTCGCTGATCGACGAGCGCATGGGCAAGCTGGAAAACCGCTCCTCGCGCATCATCTACCACAAGCTGATCTCGCGCATCGAAGCCGTGCGCAACGACCCGCGCTACGCCTTCATGTTCGACAACGCCAATGTCGGCGGCGACACCATGGCGGAGGTCATCAGCCATCTGTTCCGCCTGCCCGCCAATGGCCGGCCGATGACGATCATGCAGCTCGCCGGCTTCCCCGCCGAAGTCGTCGATTCCGTCGTCTCGGTGCTGTGCCGCATGGCGTTCGATTTCGGCCTCTGGAGCGACGGCGTCTCGCCGCTGCTGTTCGTCTGCGAAGAAGCGCATCGTTACGCCTCCGCCGACCGCAATATCGGCTTCGGCCCGACCCGCAAGGCGGTGTCGCGCATCGCCAAGGAAGGCCGCAAATACGGCGTCTATCTCGGCCTCGTCACCCAGCGCCCCGCCGAACTCGACGCCACCATCATCTCCCAGTGCAACACGCTGTTTGCGATGCGCCTGGCCAACGACCGCGATCAGGCGCTGCTACGCTCGGCGGTGTCGGACGCCGCGGCGAACCTGC
>JAQSDT010000097.1 GCA_029946075.1 bacterium
CTGAGGAGCTGAAAGTCCTTGCGTCCCACGGCTTTATGGGAATGACCGTTCCAGATGAATTTGGCGGATCTGGAGCAGGCTTTCTCGCCTATTGTATCGCGATCGAGGAAATTTCCGCCGCGGACGGAGGGGTCGGAACGATCGTCCATGTCCACAATCTAGGCGCCGCACACGTCATAGCAAAAAACGGAACCGCCGAGCAAAAGCAACGGCTTCTACCGGCGTTGGCCTCGGGCGAGAAGATCGGCGCTTTCTTGATTACTGAGCCGCAGGCTGGCTCCGAAACATCGGCACTTAAAACCTCGGCACGCCGCGACGGCGACTATTTCGTGATCAACGGAACCAAGCAGTTCATCTCTAACGGCAGCGAGGCCGGCGTGGCGATCATTGTCGCACGCACCAATCCGGACGCGGGCAAACGCGGCTTCACCACCTTCCTGGTCGAGCCGCCTGCCAAGGGTTACGTCGTCAGTCGCGTCGAGGACAAACTTGGGCAGCGGACCGCGCATACCGCCCAAATCCAGCTCGACGACCTCCGTCTCCCCAAAGAAAATATCTTGGGCACGATGGATGGCGGCTACGGCATCATGATGTCGGGTCTTTCCGACGGCCGCATCGCCGTCGCTGCGCAGGCGGTCGGCATCGCTCAGGCGGCACTCGAAGCAGCCATACGTTATGCGCGCGAACGTGAAGTCGCAGGCAGGCCAATCATGGAGCTGCAGGGCGTCAGCTTCGCTCTCGCCGACATGGCCGCACAGGTCGATATCGCCCGACAATACTATATTCATGCCGCGCGCCTACTCGAGGCTGGCCTGCCCTGCATGAAGGAGGCTGCTATCGCGAAGCTGTTCGCCAGCGAAATGGCCGAGAAAGTGTGCTCCGAGGCCCTGCAGATTCATGGTGGATACGGTTATCTGCGGGATTTCCCGGTTGAGCGTTACTGCCGTGATGTCCGCGTCTGCAAGATCTACGAGGGCACCAGCAACATCCAGAAGCTCATTATCGCCCGTAATCTTTGACTTGCGATGGGTATTTCGTTAGTAAGATTCTGGCCGAATAAGCTCAATTGTGCCGGGATCGGTGCTGCTGATCTCGCAATGGAATTCTAGGAGTGGTGGTGTCAGGCCGTGACCGTCAGTTTGCCGTGTGGAACGACACCGTTCAGACCCGCGACCAGCAATTCAATCTGAAACGAACGGCCTTGCTGAAAGAGGCGGCACGCGCGTTCAGCTCGCAAGGATATCATGCGACGTCGCTAGATGATGTCGCCAAGACGCTCGGCGTGACCAAGCCCGCGCTCTATTATTACATCAAGAACAAGCAGGAAATCCTGTTCGAGTGCCATATGCTGTCGCAGGATCTCGGCGATCGCGCGTTCGAGCATGCGTACAAGACCGGCAGCAACGGCCGTGAAATCCTGCTTTCGTTTGCGAAGGAATTCATCGAGTCGCACAACAGCGAGATCGGCGATTGCGCCGTCCTCGTCGAATTCCAGGCGCTTGATCCCGCCAACCGCAAGCTCGTCGCGGCGCGCCGTGACAAGGCGCAGCAACAGATGCAGGCGATTATCGAGAAGGGTATGGCCGACGGCAGCATTCGGCCGGTCGATCCAAAATTGACCGTATTTTTCTTCATGGGCGCAGTCAACTGGATGGCGCGGTGGTTCGACAAGGACGGACCGAAAAGCGGCGCGGAGATAGCGAAGGTTTTTACAGACCTTCTCGACCGCGCCGTTTCGCCCTAGCCCACAGCCTTTTCCGTCTCGATAGAATCGGAACGGGGCTCTAGATTCTTGATTTGACACGTTTTCTTGACGCGAACCGGTTTCCACTTCGCTGGAAAACCCTCCAAGAGGGTATCCCGCGATTGCTGGATATTGCGTGTTTTCGCGGGATCGGCTCCCACCTTGAGCCGTTAAGGCAAAACCGGGCGCGAACCGCCGCGTGAGCTATCAGCTTCCGGCGGAAGACAGGCTGGCCGCGAACCGTCGCTGGCTTGCCGCGCGCGCCGCATCGTAATCATGCGTCATGCGATCGATCACGCCCGCAGCCGGCTCGACACGCTCGACATCGCCAACGCCCTGCCCCGCGCTCCAGATATCGCGCCATGCCCTTAGCGTCTCGATCTCCTTGAGGAGATTGAAACCGTCATGCTTCGCCGCTGGCCTGAAGCCACTGCGTTCGAGGCTTTTGCGAAGCATATTGGCGGGGATACCGGTGACTTCGGCCGTCAGATGAATGTCATCCGCGTTGCTGTCGATCAGCATCTGCCGGTAGTCATCGGCCGCCATGCTCTCCGTCGCCGCGATAAAGGGCGTACCAACATAGGCGAAGTCGGCGCCCAGTTCTTCCGCAACATGGATCAGGCGGCCGTTCGAGATCGCACCAGCGAGGACGAGGGGGCCGGAGAAGAACCTACGAACGGCGGCGACGAATGCGAAGGGATTGAGCCAGCCGGTGTTGCCGCCGGAGCCACCACACAATAAAATCAGACCATCGACGCCGGTTTCCGCCGCGCGCTGGGCGTGTTTAAGCGACGCGACGTCTGAGAAAACCAGGCCGCCGTAGGCCCTAACCGTGGCAACAACACGGCCCGGATTTCCGACGCTGGCGATCACCAGCGGCGACTTGTGTTTGACGACCAGTTCGAGGTCTTCCGCCAGCCTGTCGTTGGTTGGATGGACGATCAGGTTCGCCGCATAAGGAGCCGCACCCGGCTGCAACTCAGCCGTGATCCTGGCGAGCCATTGATCCAGGATTGCCGTCGAGCGCGCATTGAGGGTGGGAAACGAGCCCGCGACGCCGGCCTGGGAACAAGCAATGACAAGGTCGGGACCCGATACGAGAAACATCGGCCCAACCAGAACGGGCAATTTGAACTGCGTCCGCAGTTTCGCAGCAAGGTTGGGGTCGCCGAGCATTTGTTCACGCTGTGAATTGGTCGCAGGAAAACCGTCAAAAATCCATTTGACTTGCAAGTAAATAGTATGTCTGAATGGTCATAACGCAAGAAGAATAACAGCGCGCGCGTTTTGAACGACTGCGCGACTACGGGGGAGATATGAGCGCCGAAGCGGCGACACATGCGGAGCCTTACGCGGGCGGCTTGCGGCCGATTTTGACCGCAAACCACTTGCGATTGTCGTTCGGCGGCGTTGTTGCCCTGAACGATGTCTCGATCGAAATCCGGCACGACGAATTGATTGCGATCATCGGCCCCAATGGCGCCGGCAAGACCTCGCTGATGAACTGCCTGAGCGGCTTTTATCGTCCGCAGCAAGGCCATATCGTATTCGATGGCGAACAGGTGGTAGGCCGCAGCGTTCATCAAATCGCGCGATCCGGGTTGGCGCGGACGTTTCAGGGAACGCACATCTTTCCCGGCATGACCGTGATCGAGAACATCCTGATCGGACGGCACATGCATATGCGCAGCACGATCCTGCAGGCGTTCGTGCATTTTCACTGGGCCCGAAACGAGGAGACGCGGCACCGCGAGATCGTCGAGGAAATCATCGAGCTGCTGGAAATCGAATCGATCCGCCATCAGCCGGTCGGAACGCTGGGATATGGCTTGCGCAAGCGCGTCGACCTTGGACGCGCGCTCGCGCAGGAACCGAAAATTCTGCTGATGGACGAGCCGATGGCCGGGATGAACAACGAGGAAAAGGAAGACCTCGCCCGGTTTATCCTCGATGTACGCGAAGCGCGCGGCATCCCCGTCGTCCTCGTCGAGCACGATATGGGTGTCGTCATGGATCTCGCGGACCGCATCTACGTGCTGGATTTCGGGAAGTTGATCGCGACCGGATCGCCGGCGCAGATCCAGCGCGACCCGCTGGTCATGAAAGCTTACCTGGGCGAAAAATGACCTCAGCCACCACACCAATGAAGACGTTACCGCAGGTATTCTTCGACCGGGCCATGGCGGAGCCCGAGCGGCTAATCGCGCGTCACAAGTATCGGGGCATCTGGCGTGAGTTCCGATACGGCGACGTGCTCGAGCGCGTCCGCAACCTAGCGGTTGGCTTGCAATCGATGTCATTTGCGCGCGGCGAGACCGTCGCCATCATCGGCGAAAACGAGCCTGAGAATTTTTGGGTCGAACTGGCCGTACTGTCGCTCGGTGGCAAGGTTGTCTCGCTCTATCCCGACTTGACGGTCGGTGAAATCGAATACCTGCTGAACGATAGTCAAGCGGTCTACTTCGTAGGCCAGGACCAGGAACAGATCGACAAGGGGCTCGCGGTGCTCGGCAGCGTCCCGACATTGCGCCGGCTGATCTATTGGGACGACACCGGCATGTGGTCCTACCGGCAGCCCATCCTCATGAAGCTCGAGCAGATGGAAGACGAGGGACGCAAACGGAACGCTGCCGAGCCGGGGTTGTTCGATAGCCTTGTCGCATTGGGCCAGCCAGACGACATCGCCATCCTGTCCTACACATCCGGCACGACAGGGCGTCCCAAAGGCGTCGTCATCACGCACCGTTATCTGATCGACAACGCGCATCGATTGGTGAATGGCACCGACCTGACGCCGGGCATGGATTACCTCACCTACATTGCGCCCGCCTGGGTCACCGAACAATTGTTCGGTGTTACGATCGGCGTCACCTTGCCGCTGGTGGTCAACTTTCCGGAGTCGCCGGAGCAGATTCTGGCCAATCTCCGCGAACTCGCGGTCGAGGCGATGGTGTTCGCACCCCGGCAATGGGAGAGCCTGGCCTCGACGATCCAGGCAAAGATGCTCGACGCGGGGCCAATCCGCCGCCGCATTTACGAATGGGGCGTCGAGATCGGACGCAAGGTCAACGTCGCTCGGCTCGACGGCAAGCCGGTTCCGTTGGTTGCCCGCTTGGCATTTCCGATCGCGGAGGCTTTGGTTCTGAAGCCGTTGCGCGACAAGCTCGGCCTGACGCGCGTGAAGGTCGCGCTGAGCGGCGGATCAACCATGGCGCCCGATGTGTTCCGGCTGTTTCACGCCATCGGCGTACCCTTGCGCAATATTTACGGTTCGACCGAGATCGGCATCATGACGATCCACAAGGGCGAACGGTACGATCTCGAAACCGTGGGTCATTGGCTTGAAGCGCACCCCGAGACGGCGGCGCTGGAATGGAAGGTTTCACCGGCAGGCGAGTTGCTGGTACGCGGCGGCTCTTTCTTTCAGGGCTATTTCGGCAAGCCCGAGAAGAGCGCCGAACGAATAGACGGCGGGTGGTACCGCACCGGCGACGCTGTTTCCGTCACCACTTCCGGCGAGCTGGTTTTCCTCGAGCGAATCGAGGATCTCGCCAAGCTGAGCTCAGGTCAAAGTTACCCGCCGCAGTTCATCGAAACGCGGCTGCGCTTCAGTCCGTTTATCAAGGACATCATGACGCTTGGCGATGCGTCGCGCGACTATATCGGAGCGCTGATCAATATCGACATGGGCGTGGTGTCGCGGTGGGCGGAGGAACGCAGGCTGGCTTATTCGACATTCGCCGACCTGTCGCAAATGACGGCGGTAGCCGATCTGATCCGCGAAGAGATCGTCCGCATCAACAAATTTCTGCCTGATCATGCGCAGGTCCGGCGCTTTGCGAATTTTCCCAAGGAACTCGATCCGGACGAGGGCGAATTGACCCGCACGCGCAAGCTACGACGTGAATTTCTGGTGCAGCGCTATGCGGAATTGATCGACGGCCTCTACGCCGGCAAAGATCGCGTGGCGCTCTCAATCCCCGTCACCTACCAGGATGGACGCCGCGGGACGATGGCAGCCAGCGTGCTGATTCACTCCGTCGACGCGGCACCTCTGGTCGCCACGGCGGTGCAGGCGCGGCGCAAAATGGCCGGGATGTCATGATGATCGACATGATCGACTTTCTGAATTACCTGATCAACGGTTCGCTGGTGGGGCTCCTTTACGCCCTTATCGCGATGGGCTTCATCGTCATCTACCGCGCGTCGAAGGTGTTCAACTTCGCGCAAGGCGAACTCGTGGTGTTCGGCGGCTTTATCGTCTGGTGGATGGTGATCCAAACCGGCCTGCCGCTGGTCGTGGCACTTCCGCTGGCGATGGTGGTGTCGGCGATATTCGGGCTTATCATCGAGCGCATCTTTTTTTCGCGTCTCGTCGGCGAGTCCGGTTTCGCGATGGTGATGGTGACGATCGGTCTGCTGATTCTCATCAGGGGCCTCATCCTGTTGATATTCGGACCGCAGGTCCGGCCGTTTCCGATCATCTTCCCATTGAAGCCGGTGATCATCGGCGACATCCTGATTCCGCGATCACTGCTGATCGGCGCCGTGATCACGGTGGTCGTCGGGCTGGGCCTGTCGTGGTTCTTCAACAACACCCGCGCCGGGCTCAAAATGACCGCAGTTGCGGAGGATCATCAGGTCGCGTTGTCGATGGGAATCTCGGTGAAGCGCTCCATCGCATTCGCTTGGGCGCTGGGCGCTGTGTTGTCGACCCTCGGCGCAATCATCTATTTAAGCGGCAAGTCGTTGAACTTCCTGGCTTCCGACATCGGACTTTCAGCGCTGCCGGTGGCGCTGCTCGCCGGATTCGAGTCGATCGCCGGAGTCTTACTGGCCGGTTTGATCGTCGGCGCCGTGCAGGGACTCGTGACCGCCTACGTCGACCCGGTGATCGGCGGCGCGGTTGGCTCGGTCTTCCCGTTCGTAATCATGCTGGTCATCCTGTTCATCCGCCCGACCGGAATGTTCGGGTGGCGAACGATCGAAAGGGTTTAGGCAATGGATCCGGCCGGCATTTTCGCGACCAGCTTTGCACGCGATGCGGCGTTGGTGCGGACGCGTCCGCAGCAGATTGCCCTCGCCCTGTTTCTGGCATTCCTGCTGCTGCTGCCGGTCTTGTTCGGGCCGCGGCTGCTCGCCATCTCGACACTGATATTGATCTCGTCGGTGATCGTCCTCGGCCTTCAGATCACCACCGGCTATGCCGGCCAGATTAATCTCGGACAGGCCGCCTTCATGGGCGTCGGCGCCTACACGACCGGCTTTCTGGCCACCAAGCTGGGGCTGCCGTTCTGGTTGACGATCCCGCTCGGCGGGTGTTTCGCGGCCCTGTTCGGCTTCATCTTCGGATTGTCGGCGGTGCGCATCAAGGGCTTCTACCTGGCTCTGACGACGATCGCCGCCCAGGCGCTATTTCATTTCTTCGTCCTTAACCTGCCATGGTTTGGCGGATCGAACGGGCTGACTCTCGATCCTGCCAGCCTGTTCGGATTCGTGTTCGCGACGGATACCTCGATCTATTATCTCTGTCTCGCCGTCGCGGCGCTCATGACCTACGGCGCCTACGGCATCGTGCGCGGCCGGTATGGACGCGCTTTCGTAGCTGTGCGCGACGACGACGTGGCAGCCG
>JAQSDT010000098.1 GCA_029946075.1 bacterium
CGACATGGGCGTAGCTCTCATTGTGCAGCGGCCCGAGCAACTCGCCCATGCGCTGGAAGATCGCGGCCAGATAGGCCGCCTTCTCATCCTTGGTGTTGGTGCCTTCGGTGACGTGAACGTCGAGCCAGAAGCTGGCGAGACTCTGTTCGGCGAGCGATTGCCCGCCGGCGAACCAGTCGGCGGCATCGACCGCCTCGACGATCACGGCGGTCACCTTGGGGTCCTTGCGCAGGATGCGCGCGGTGAGTTCGCTGACGGCGGAGGCGATCTCGGCCTTGAGCGTGGGCGCCTTGCGGACGCTGGAATAGGTCACGGTGATGAGCGGCATGGTCGTTATCCTCTGAATCTGCTGCGCGATCGATCGCGCCCGTTACACCTAGACCTTGCCGCATCATTTTGGTATCTTATCTATGTTCATAACAGTGATAACGAATCTTGATGATGCCATGAACACGCTGGATATCGACACCGTCAAGGCGTTCCTGCTGGTCGCCGAACTGCAAAGCTTCACCCGTACCGCCGAGGCGCTGGGCGCGACGCAGGCCGCCGTCAGCATGAAGCTGCAGCGGCTGGAGACAGTGATCGGCAAGCGGCTGGTCGAGCGCTCGCCGCGCGCGGTGACGCTCACCGCCGATGGCGCAGCGTTCCTGCCCCACGCCCGCGCGCTGATCGAGGCGCATGACCGCGCGCTGTCGGGCCCCTCGCCGGCGCGACGGCGACTGACGCTCGGCATTTCCGACCACGCCGCCGGACCGGAATTGGTGCCGCTGCTGGAGCGGCTGCATTCCCTCTCGTCGCAATTGTCGCTGTCGGTCACGACCGGTTTCTCGCGCGCGATACTGGATGCCTATGATGCCGGCGAGTTCGACGCCGTCGTCGTGCGGCAAGAGGGCAGCCGCCGCGGCGGCGAGATGCTGACCGAAGACGAGTTCGGCTGGTTCGCCGCCAAACGCCTCGCGTGGCGACGCGGCGAGACGCTGCCCCTGGCGGTGCTGGCGCCGCCATGCGGTGTGCGTGCCTATGCCGTCCGCGCGCTCGACAAAGCGGGCATCGCCTGGAGTGAAAGTTTCGTCGGCGGCGGCGTCATGGCCGTCGCGGCGGCAGCGCTCGCGGGACTGGCGGTGGCCCCGCTGGCCCGGCGGATCGCACCACTGGGTCTGGTCGATATCGGACCGGCGGCATCGCTGCCGCGGCTCGCCTCCTCCAGGGTGATGCTGCACTCGAAGGTCAGCGACCCGGCCAAGCTGGCGGCGCTGCGGACGCTGGCCGCGACCTTCCGCAGTACGGTCGCCTGACGCGCTCCAAAAATGTCGGGAAACGCGGAACCTTTCCGGGACCCGCGCGTTTGCGCCACTTAACCAAGGTCCCGGAATGTTCAAAAAAGACAAGCAGCGGCAACGGGACCTGTTCGAGAGCGAACGTAATTTCCGACTTCTGGTCGAAGGCGTTACCGACTACGCGCTGTATATGCTGGATCCGACCGGCATCATCACGAGCTGGAACATCGGCGGCCAGCGCATCAAGGGCTATAAGCCCGACGAAATCATCGGCCGGCATTTCTCCTGCTTCTATACCAAGGTCGACCGCGCCAACGGCAAGCCGGCCCGCGCCCTGCGCACCGCCGTGGAGCAAGGCCGCTATATCGAGGACGGCTGGCGCGTCCGTAAGGACGGCACCTTCTTCTGGGCCAGCGTCGTCATCGACCCAATCTTCGAGGACGGAGAGCTGGTCGGCTTCGCCAAGATCACCCGAGACATCAGCGAGCGCCGCGAGGCGGAACTCGGGCTGCAGCGGATGCAGCAGCAGCTCGCGGAATCGCAGAAGCTCGACGCCCTCGGCCAGCTGACCGGCGGCGTGGCCCACGATTTCAACAATCTGCTGATGGTCATCAGCGGCAGCCTTCATACGCTCAGGCGCGGCATCGGCCACGACGCAAAGCACGAGCGCGCGATCGCGGCGATCGAGGCCGCAACCAAACGCGGCGCGGCGCTGACTAGCCAGTTGCTGACATTCGCGCGGCGGCAGAGCGTCAATCCGCAGGCGGTCGACGTCACGACGCGCATCAATGCGGTCCGCGCGGTGCTCGATACCGGCGTCGGCAGTGCCGCCAAATTGCAGTTCGACATCGACCGCGACGTCTGGCCCGTGATGGTCGACGTCACCGAACTCGAGACGGCGCTGGTCAACCTCGTGATCAATGCCCGCGACGCCATGGCCGATGGCGGCACGATCACGATATCCACTCACAATGCGACGCTCCGGGACGAGCCGGATGGAGCTGCCGGCGACTATGTCGCGATCTCGGTTGCGGATACCGGCGCCGGCATCCCGCCCGACGTGCTGACCAGGGTCTTCGATCCGTTCTTCACCACCAAGCCGATCGGCAAGGGCACCGGCCTCGGCCTGTCGCAGGTGCACGGCTTCACGCATCAGGCGGGCGGAACGGTCCGGGTCGAAAGCGAACTCGGCAAGGGCACCAGGGTGACCATCCTGCTCCCGCGCAGGGACGTCAGCCTGCCGGACGAGACGGTTCGGGCCGTCGAGGCCGGCGGGACCGGCACCGTGCTGCTGGTGGAAGACAACCCGGATGTCGCCGTCGTCAGCACCAACCTGCTCGAACAGCTCGGCTACACCGTCCGCAGGGTGGCCAACGCCGAGGCCGCGCTCCGCGAAATCGAACAGGACGGAATCGACCTGGTGTTCTCGGACATCATCATGCCCGGGAAGATGGATGGCCTCGGCCTCGCGCGGCACCTGAAGGCAACCCGGCCCGAACTGCCGATCCTGCTCGCAACCGGCTACAGCGATGCGACGGCGAATGTGAGCGGCGATTTTCCGATTTTGCGCAAGCCTTACGAAATTCACGAGCTCAGCCAGGCGATCGCGAAACTGCCGCGGTAGCCGTCAAGCCGGGCCGACCCGAAACTGGCCCCGTGTGTCGCCCCTTGGAGCGACCGATTTCAAGTTCCCGGGAACCCGGCCGACCACCGCCTACCCGTTCTTTTCCTGATAGAATTGTTAACGGCTTCGGCACCTCTCTCCCGGTAGATTCCGGCTTGCGAAACCGTCCGACGGGGCGGTTCGTCTATCAAGGCGTTGGATGCCCAATCGAACCATCCCAGACCCCGGCGGGCCGTTCCGCCGCGTATCTCCAGCGGCCGTCGTGATCGCGTTCGCGCTGGTCATGACGGCGTGCATCCTCGGCGTCGTGGTCTGGAAAGCGCTCGAGGCGAAAACGCAGACGCTCGATCGCGGCCAGACCGACATCCAGAATCTGGCGCATTCGCTGGCCGATCATGCCTCGCATACGATCCAGTCGGCCGACATTGCGATGGCCGGCATGGTCGATCTGCTCAAGTACCGGAGTCCTCTCGCCGAGCGGTTCAACCAGTACCTCGCCGACACCGTCAGTTCGCTGCCGCAAATTCGCGAGATCGGCGTGCTCGATGCCGACGGCAAATGGCTGTACTCGTCGCTGCCGCAGACGCCGACGCACAGCAACTCCGACCGGAACTATTTCATCCATCATCGCGACACGCCCGGAAGCGGGCTGCGCATCAACGAGCCCCTGCAATCGCGCCTGACCGGCCGTTCCACGATCATTCTGTCGAAGCGCATCGACGGGCTCGACGGCAGCTTCGCCGGCGTTCTGACCGCCGCGATCGACAGCGACTATTTCAACCGCTTCTACCGCACGTTCCAGCTCGGCCCCGACGGCGGCATCACCCTGATCCGCAATGACGGCATTGTCCTGATCCGCTGGCCGATGTCCGACAAGTACATGGATTTTTCCCGAACCGACCTGTTCACGCGATATCTCAGTCTCAGTTCGCTCGGCTACTACAAGATCGTCTCGCCGTTCGACGGCATTGCGAAGTATTTCGGCTACGAGGAAACGCCGCACTATCCGGCGCTCGTCACCGTCTCGATGACCGAAGACTGGCTGCTCGCCAACTGGTGGAGGGCATTGCGGACCGATGCCGTCGTGGCGGGGGTACTGCTCTGCATGATCCTGCTGCTGGCCGCCCTGCTCCTCTTCCAGTTCCGCTTCCGCCTCAAGACGGAACTCGCGCTGCGCGAGCGCGAGGCGCACTACCGCCTGCTCGCCAACAACATCGCCGACATCATCATCCTGATCGATGCCCGCGGCCGGATCCGTTACGTCTCGCAATCCGTCGAATCCGTCACCGGGCTGATGCCGAAGGATTTGATGGGCAAGTCCTGCTTCGACATGATGCATCGCGACGATCGCGCAGGCGTCCAGGCCGCGACCGCCCGGCTGGTCGGCGGCGACGCCGTCAGCACGGTCGCGTTCCGCACCAGCCGCGCCGACGGCACGCTGGCGTGGGTCGAAAGCAAGTTCAAGCAGGCTTCCGTCACCGACGATCCGGCGCGGACGGAGTTTCTCTGCGTGATCCGAGACGTTACCGAACGCAAGCGGATGGAGGACGAGTTGACCCAGCTCAACCGCCGCCTCACCCAGCTTGCCGCCACCGACGGCCTCACCGGCCTCACCAACCGGCGCACCTTCGACAGCTTCCTGCGCCGCGAATACGAGGCGCACGGGCAGATTTCGGTGCTGCTGTTCGATATCGACAATTTCAAAGGCTACAACGACACCTACGGGCATCAGGCCGGCGACCGCTGCCTGCAGGCCGTCGCAAAGGTGATCGGCGATGCGACCTCCGATACCCCTGGCCTGTCCGCCCGCTACGGCGGCGAGGAATTCGCCGTGGTGCTGCCCAACGTGTCGGAAGACGGCGCACTGAAGGCCGCCGAAGCCATCCGGCTGACGGTTCGCGCGCTGGGCATTCCCAATACCGCCGCCAGCCGCGGCTACATCACCATCAGCGCGGGCGTCGCCTCCCGATCGCGTTCGACGCTGAACGAGGCTGCGCTGGTCGGCGAATCCGATGCGGCGCTCTATGAGGCCAAACGCCTCGGCCGCAACCGCAGCGTCGTGTATTCGTCAGGCGACCTGCAATATGTCGAAACCGGCTCGATCCAGCACGACGGCGAACTGGCGCCGGGCGAGAAGGCACGTTAACCGTCATCTCACAGGACATCCCCGTCATCCTGAGGTGCCCGCGCAGCGCGCGGGCCTCGAAGGATGAATCGGCCCGCGGCCCATCCTTCGAGGCTCGCCCAGCGGTGCAAATGCACCGCAAGGCTCGCACCTCCAGCGACAACGGCAAAGCCGTTGCGCGGGGATGGCGACTTTATTCGCGGTGACTCACGGACTGTAAAATTATCCCTACTTCGCACCCGGCCGCCACGACAGATCGTCCGACCACAGATAGATCGCAATGGCTGCCAGGCACATCGCGACGCCGATCCAGAACATCGGCGAGTGATGGATCGGCCTCGAGGCCCGCTCGGAGTTCTTCGCGTTCATTTGGTTCACCTCGCCCGTCAGATCGTCGGCAGCACCGAGAAGCGTTCTCCTGGCTGCTGCAGGTTCAACATGTCCGGCCCGGCAGTCTCGTCGTTGACGGCGTCTACCTGCGCCAGCATCGGCCCCTGCCGGCACGCGGCGACCATGGCTTCGACCACATCGGCGGGACCGGCGAACAGCGCCTCGACGCTGCCGTCACGACGATTGCGCACCCAGCCCTGGAGATCGCGCGCCCGCGCCTGATGATCGACAAAGGCCCGGTAGCCGACGCCCTGCACCCGGCCACGAATCCTGACGTGGCGGATCGCGCCGCTCATTTCACTTCTTCAGCCCGAGGAAGTCGGCCGAGCGCGCCTTCACAGCGGCCTCGCGCATGGCGCGGCCGGTGAGTTCGGCGGATGCCAGCCCCTCCAGGCTCTTCGGCGACGCGCCGTCGCGCAGCGCTTTCAGCGTCTCGTAGACGGCCTGCGTCGCAGCGGCGAACGGCGCGTGGCCCTGCAGCGCGATCCGGACGCGCTGACTGCCGAGATAATCCGGCGCGGTCATTTCCTCCGGCGCGCCGCCGAGCACGATCGGCAGCCGCGTCGCCGCCGAAATCGCTTCCAGCTCGCCGCGATCCTTGATGCCGGTGAAGAACAGCCCGTCGACGCCGGTCGCCTCATAGGCCTGCGCGCGCGCGATGGCGTCGTCGAGGCCGGTGATCGATACGGCGCCCGTGCGCCCGAGGATGACGAGCGAGGGATCGCCGCGGCCGTCGAGCGCGGCCTTCATCTTGCCGACGCCCTCTTCGAGCGAAATCAGCTGCGTCTTGCTCTGCCCGAACGCCGGCGGCAGCAGCGTGTCCTCGATCGTCAGGCCCGCGGCGCCGGCCGCTTCGAGTTCCTGCACGGTGCGGCGGACATTGAGCGCGTTGCCATAGCCGTGATCGGCATCGACCAGCACAGGCAGTGCGGCCGCCCGCGACATCCGCCGCATCTGTTCGCAAAGCTCGGTCAGCGTGATCAGCGCAATGTCGGGATCGCCGAGCACGGCCAGCGAGGCGACCGAGCCGCCGAACATGCCGAGCTCGAAGCCGAGGTCTTCGGCGATCCGGATCGAGGTCGCGTCATAGACGGAGCCGGGTCGGATGCAACTGGAGCCGGTAAGGATGGAACGCAGTTTCTCTCGGCGCTGACGGAAAGCCATGATGCCCTCAGTTCTAACGGCCGCCATTGCGAGCGAAGCGAAGCAATCCATCTCGCAACGAAGCAAGTGTGGATTGCTTCGTCGCTACGCTCCTCGCAATGACGGTTACTTACGCAAACTCCAGAATCAACGCATCGACCGCCAGCGTTGCGCCCGCCGCCGCGTGAATCTTCTTCACGGTGCCGTCGCGTTCGGCGCGCAGCACGTTCTGCATCTTCATCGCCTCGACCACCGCAAGCGTCTCGCCGGACTTGACCTCCTGGCCTTCGCTCACCGCGATCGACACGACAAGACCCGGCATCGGGCACAGCAGCTTCTTGCCGGTATCGGCCGCCGACGTTACCGGCATCAGCCGCGCCGCGGCGGCCTCGCTTTCGGTAAAGACGTTGACCGGGACTTCGTAGCCCTGATGCGCCAGGCGGATGCCGTTCGGGATCGCCCGCACCTGCATCGCGATAAAATGGCCGTCGATGGTGCCCTGCCAGACCGGCTCGCCGGGCGTCCAGCTCGAAATCAGGTTGTGCGGATTGCCGGGAAGACCGTCGCTGTCGATGAAGCGCACGGCGATGCTGTCGGCTTCGCGTGCGACGTCGAGCGCGATCTCCTCGCGACCCAGCCACACCGCGCGGCGGCGTTCGCGCTGCACGACCCGGCCGTTCATCTGGCCTGAAATCTGCCGCTTGCGCTCGCCGAGCACATGATCGATCGCAGCGCCCACGGCGGCCAGCCGCCGCGCGATCTCGCCTTCCGGCGGACGCGCGGAAAAGCCCTTCGGGAAT
>JAQSDT010000099.1 GCA_029946075.1 bacterium
GGCTACCAGCAACGGATCGAGATGCCGAATCCCTGTGGCAGGCGTCGGACAGGGAACGCGTTCTCCCGCCTCGATCAGTCCTTCGATATGTCGCAGCAAGACCTCTCGCGCCTTCCCGTTCACTTCGTCGAGCGTCGACGTGGGCACAACCAGGCCAGAGAAATCCGGAAACGACGCGGTGTATCCGCCGTCATTATCGGCCCGAACGATTGCGATGAAAGTCGTCATCCAAGCCCGCTGTTAGTCCAACTGATTCCGCCGGAGCCAAGTGATGGCTACGAATTGTTCTTCGCAACCGTTTCCGTTCGCGTGAGCCGTGCCTCGGCGGAGCGTTCCAATTCCCACGCTCGCTCGAGACGATCCGGCTTGGTTTCGCTCAGGATCCTCCCCCACGCCGCCGCAAACGCGCGCTTCGACCCGTCCAGACTGTCGGCCGTCCCGCTTGCCCAATCCGGCATGGCCATTGGGATGGTGATCTGCCAGACCCAGGTGACTGTATCGAACCGGATGCGACCAATCGCATGCCCGTCGTACCGGAGCGTGTAGTCATTTTTAACGTCAGGCCAGGTGAGGCTCGCGTTGAGCGTGATTGTTTGTGCCATGGGTGCTTCTGAAGGTATCAATTGACCGCGCGATGCAACTCCAAAGCCATCGAATGGTCAAGTTGACGGACGGTCCCCAAGCTACAAATGAAGCCGTAATCATGAGGAAACCGGAATGAAATCGTTGGTTCGCCTGATGGCCTTGGCCGGTGTGCTCATTGCAACCGAGGTACAGGCCCAGGTCGAGGTCACTGTCCCGGAAGGCGGACGCGTCAAGACCATCGCGAAAGTCGAGAACGGAGTTCTCGGCGTAACCAATTCGTATACGAGGTTGCGCGGTACGGCGCGTGAGTGCGTTGGCGCTTGCTTTTACGCGAGCGCCACGAAGACGAGAGTCTGGTTTTGCCGGGACACTGACTGCAACCTTGATTGTTCGGGCCGGGATCCCATCGGCGGATGTTGAGATCACCGGCGTCGGCGACCCGGCACGAAGTACAGCGCCTGTCGTCCGGACCGTTGGTCGCCATCGTCACGCGACGAAAATCTCAATACAAGTCGGTCGGCCCTGATTTCACAGGCCGGCGGCGCATGGCCAGTTCTGGTCTCGGGAAGACAATTTCGATCGGTCATTCCGCCGCGATCGACAGGGGCACACCATCGACACGTGTTTCACCTCTCAGGTTGTCGACCGTGACATGCGTGTCATACCAGGTGAGCCGCGGGCGCGCGCCGAAACGCGCGGTCAATTCAGCGACACGGGCTTCCGTAAACCAGTTTTCCGCGGCTTCACGGCTTTCCCATAGATAGACGCCGCCGGTGCCCGCATCGCCGTTGAGATAATCCTTCCGGATAAGTCCCTTGTCGGCCAGTCCGCGATAGATCGGCGCTGAACCGGTTCCTCCCGCCACGGCCTGTTCCTTCGTCCGCTTCGGCAGATCAAATTGCACGATGACAATGCAATTTCCCATGGCCGCATCCTCCTTGAGATCGCCTTCCAATCTTGAACCACTCATTGGCTGGCAAGACTCGTATCATGGCTCCAGCGGCCGACGAAAGCGGCAATCCACCCGTGGAATGGCGACCGTGTCATTGTGACGTTCATCACAGCAACGATCCGGCCAGGCCAGCTAGCATGCCGGCGTGAATTGACGCGTCAGGTTCCACGCAAACAACGTCCACACAGGGGATTCAGATGAACGAGGCAACTCACGAACTGAACATCGAAATGCTCGATGCGGTCGCCGGCGGCTTGAAATGGCAGCCGGGCACCAGGAACGATGATGTAATCGACGCGCGCGGCGGCCAGATCAAGATCTTCGGATTCACCGTCACGCTCGACATCAAGGGCAATCCGAGCAGCATCACGTTCTGATCGGGACGGAGCGTTGCGGCTTTCGGTGGTCTGGCTTCAACGCGAAATGTTCATCGCGCGGCGGGATTCACAGGCGGCTGTCGATCGAACTCAGCAGCGTCGTCGTGGTGTCGATGAACTGCAGCGCCTGCTGGGTCTTGCCGACGGCCAGCGGAAAGCGGCCGCAGCGTTCCGTCAGCTGTACCAGGCGCTTTCGCTCGGCGGCCAATATCGTGTTGGATTTCTCGATGGCGAATTTGACGACGCCCTTTACCGGACTGTTGTCGCCGAAATCCGTCATCTCCTTCTCGATCGTGATGAGGTATTCGTAGCTCGACAGTTCCTCGGAAATCTGCAGCAGCTCGCGGATGGTCGACATCACGCATTCGGCTTCGGCCGCGGGAATTTCCGGTCGCTTGGCGGTCTGAACCAGATCGGCCATCAGGTTCTGGAACAGCGGCTTGATTTCCCCGACCTTCCTGAATTCGCTTTCGCTCAGGACGCCAGCGCTGGATGGATGAAGCGGGATCACCAGAAACAGCAAAGCCAACGCGAGCCAGCCGAAACCGCCGGCCGGCGACCGCCTCGCCCTCGCCTTTTGCGCCACCGATTTCCAGACGGATAACGCGTCCATCGAACCACCTCGCTCGGGAAAGCATAGTTCGCGTTTGAATATTCTGCTAGGGTCGTTCGAGCTCGCCGATCGGCGTTTACCCTGCTGGATCGCCGTGCTGCGTACGGTCCATTTCGTCGTCCGGGCTACCACCCGCGTATTGTTCGAGATCGAGAGGGAGAGCGGTGCATTTCAGGCAAAATCAGCCTTTGCGCGTGAACGCAGCATCGTCTCTTGGCCGGACGACGGGGGCGGTCCGATGAACGATATGTCGCAAAGGATATTTCGTTCCGTGGCGCTGCAGCGCGCAGCTTCTCCGGAACAGCTCGATCATCTCGTGAAGATCACCCGGCCGTCCGACTGGGTACTGATCTCCGTTCTCGTGCTGGGGCTGGTGGCGGCCCTGACCTGGGGCATCGTCGGGCGGATACCCACCCGCGCGGCCGGCGAAGGCGTTCTGATCAGCAGCGGCGGCCGGGTCGTCGAAGCCGCCTCCGGCGCGGCCGGCAAGCTGTCGTCGATCAAGGTCGCCGTCGGCGACCGCGTCGTGCAGGGACAGCCGCTCGCCGAGATCGTGCAGACCGACATCCAGCAACGGCATGCCAGCGCGGTCGAAGTGTTTCGCGAAAAGGAACGTCAGCACACTGATCTGGTCAAGAAGACCGCGAGCGAACTCGCGTCCAAGGGGCAGAATTTCGGCAAGCTGGAAGCGGCGTTCAACCAGGTCATCAAGGCGACCGAGCAGCGCATCGAATACCTGACGGGCGACGTCAAAACGCTGGAAGACCTGCTTGCCAAGGGATACACGACGCGGCGCAATGTCGAGGAGCGCCGCCGCGAGCTGATGGACGCCCTGCAGCGAAAGGAAGACACCCAGAACGAGATATTGAAACTGCGGGCGCAGAAGACCGATCTGGAAACCCAGCGCGAGCGCGAAAGCCAGCAGTCCGAGTTCGCCCTCAATGAATCGCGCCGGCAGATGGATACCGCGGCAGCCCAGCTCAACCAGAACACCCAGGTAACGAGCCCGATCGACGGGCGTGTGCTGGAGGTCAAGATTTCGCCGGGCGCCGTGCTGGCGGTCGGCACCTCCGTCGTCACCATCGAGAGCGAAGGCGCCAAACTGGAGGCACTGGTCTATATCCCGGCGGAGCGCGGCAAGAACGTGAAGCTCGGCATGCCCGTGCGTATCGAACCGAGCACGGTCAAGCGCGAGGAATTCGGCACCATGGTCGGTACCGTCGTCTCGATCTCGGATTTCCCGATTACGCCGCAGGGCGTCGCCGCGGTGCTGCACAATGAAGCGCTGGTCAACCGCTTCACCAAGGAAGGCGCGGCCTATGCCGCGACGGTCAGCCTCGAGCAGGACCCGGATACGGCCAGCGGCTACCGCTGGGCCGTCGGCAAGGGCCCGACCGTTCGCCTTTCCAGCGGCACCCTGACGCGCGCTGAGATCACCACGCGCAGCCAGCGCCCCCTCGATCTCGTCGTACCCCTGTTCAAGCGGTTGACGGGACTTGATGGCTAATCCCCCGCTCCCGCAACCGGCCCCGGAGATTGCCCGGCGGCCGTCCTATGCCCACCGGCTGCGCCGCCTGTTCTGGACCAGGGGCGTCAAGCCGACGCCTGTGATCCTGCAGATGGAAGCGGTGGAATGCGGCGCGGCGGCGCTGGCGATGGTGCTGGCCCATCACGGCGCCTGGATTCCGCTCGAACAATTGCGCGTCGCCTGCGGCGTGTCGCGCGACGGCAGCAAGGCGAGCAACATCGTGCGTGCCGCACGCCGCTTCGGTCTCGACGCCAAGGGATTTCGCAAGGAGCCGTCAACGCTACGCGAGCTGCCGATGCCGTGCATCATCCACTGGAATTTCAACCATTTCGTCGTCCTCGAAGGCATCGACGGCGATCAGGTCTACATCAACGATCCCGCGGTCGGCCGCCGCCGCATCGACATGGCCGAGCTCGACCTCGCCTTCACCGGCGTCGTGCTGGCGATGGAGCCGACGGCGGAATTCCGGAAGACCGGCAGCCGGCCGCATGGCTTGCGCTTGCTGCTGCGCGAGCTGCGATCCTCCAAGGCGGCGATTGCGTTGCTGGTGCTGGTGAGCCTCGCCCTTGTCGTGCCCGCGATCGTGGCCGCCGGATTCGCCAAGATCTTCATCGACGATATCCTGGTGAAAAAGACCACGAGCTGGCTTATCCCGCTCCTGATCGGCATGGGCCTGACCGCGCTGATGCGGGCCGCCCTCACCTACGCGCGGCAGTCGCTGCTGCTGCGGCTGCAGACCAAGCTGTCGGTCGTGATGGTCAGCCGCTTCCTCTGGCACGTGATGGCGCTGCCGGTCGAGTTCTTCACCCAGCGCCACGCCGGCGATATTGCCAGCCGCATCGGCGCCAACGAACAGATCGGCCGCCTGCTGTCGAGCGGCATCGCCGCCAATGCCCTCAACCTGACCTCGATCGTTTTCTTTGCCATCGCAATGGCGATTTACGACCTGCCGCTCGCGATCATAGGCGTTGGGCTGTCGCTGGCGAACGTGCTGGCGTTGAAGTTCATCGCCGAGCGCCGGCAGGATCTGAGCCGAAGCTACGCGCTCGAGCAAGGCAAGCTGGTCGGCGCCACCGTCGGCGCGGTGCGCAGCATCGAGACGCTGAAGGCGAGCGGGCTGGAGGACGAAGCCTTCGGCCAATGGGCCGGCATCCAGGCGAAGGCGTTGAATTCGCAGCAAGGGCTTGGCGTATCGTCGGTCTTTCTCGGCATGCTGCCGACGCTGTTCTCGGGCCTCACGGTGGCGGTTATTCTTGGCGTCGGCGGCTACCGCGTCATCGAGGGCGTGCTGACGCTCGGCGGCCTGATCGCCTTCCAGTCGCTGATGGCGAGCTTCTCCGAACCGGTCACGGATCTGGTCAACTATGTCGGCAACCTGCAGACGCTGAAGGGAGGCTTCGAGCGCCTCGAGGATGTTTACAATTATCCGCTCGGCAAGGCTGACAAACCGGCCGCGGACATCAGTCAGTTTCCGCCGAAGCTGACCGGACGGATCGACATCCGAGAGGTCCAGTTCGGCTATTCCGTACTCGAAGCGCCGTTGCTCAACGGCCTTACCATCAACGTCCAGCCGGGATCGCGCGTTGCGATCGTGGGTTCTTCGGGCAGCGGAAAATCGACGCTCGGCCGGCTGGTCTGCGGCCTCTACAAACCGTGGGCCGGCGACATCCGCATCGACGGCTGGTCGCTGGCCGAAATACCGCCGCAGGTGTTTGCCAACTCCATCGCCTATGTCGACCAGGACATTTTCCTGTTCGAGGGAACGGCGCGCGACAATCTCACGCTGTGGGACCCGACCGTCAGCGAAGCCGATCTGTCGATGGCGCTGAAGGACGCGATGATCCACGACGATATCGCGACGCGGGCCGGCAATTACGATTGCTATGTCAACGAGGGCGGCACCAATTTCAGCGGCGGCCAGCGCCAGCGGATCGAAATCGCGCGCGCGCTGGTGTCCAATCCCTCCATCCTCGTCCTCGACGAAGCGACCGGTGCACTCGATCCCGTGACCGAGAAGGCGATCGACGACAATCTGCGCCGCCGCGGCTGCACCTGCATCATCATCGCCCATCGCCTGAGCACCATACGCGACTGCGACGAGATTATCGTGTTGCAGCAGGGCCGGATCGCCGAGCGCGGTACCCATGAAGCGCTGATGAGCCTGCAGGGTGCCTACGCAAGACTGGTGGCTCAGGAATGAGTGAATCGCTGCTTCAGCAGATTCAATCAGCCGGCGCCGGTGGAGCGCAGCGGATTTCATTCGATGGCCGCCATCCAAAGCGGCTCGATCATCACGGTTATGCCTTGCAGGTTACCGCGGGGCATGTCGATCTGTTTGCCGTCAGCACCGCCAGGGATGCGCCCGAGAGCGCGCGCCATCCGCTATTCCGGATCGAGCCGGGCGAAATCATTCTCGATCTGGACGCGAGCCTGAAGGGCCTGAACACCGGCATCGAAGTGATCGCGATCGGCAGTCCAGGCACCGAGGCGGCCATGCTGCCGCGACAGGAACTGCCCTCGTTCGATCCCATCGCAGCCTGGATCAGGCGATTTGCCGGATTGATTGCAGGATCCAATCCGAGCTGGACCATGCTCGAAGCGGCCAGCGAGGATGTCGTGGCAGTCGCGCCCGGCGAGCGCCGTCGTGGGCCGGCACGCAGCATCATCTGGCTGACGCTGGATCAAGGCAGCGCCAGGCCAATGGGGCTCGATCCTGCGATTGCCGCCGGCAGTCCGCCGCTGCCGCTGACCTCAGGCATGTGGATCGAGGCAGGTTCATCCGGATGCAGCTCGCATGGTGGCGAGGAACTGCCCGAGCCTGCGGCGCTGTGGCCCGCCATCGACCAGTTTCATCGCGCCGTTGCAGGCAGCCTGCATGCGCATCTGGCGCGCGATGCCGACGAGGAAGCCCGACGTCTCGTTCGCCGCGGCGAGCTGACCAGGGCCCGCACGCTGGAGGCGTTCGATCGTTTGTCTGCCGCCGTGGTGCCGCGTGCAGGGCAACCAGAAATATCGGCACAATCCGCGCCGCCGCTGTTCGCGGCTTGCCAGCTGGTCGCCGAAGCGCTGGGGACGCAGATCGCGACGCCGCCGTCACCCGTCGCTCACCGTAGCGAATTTGCCGACGTGGTCGAGATCGCCCAGGGCGCCCGCTTGCGGGTCCGCAAGACGCTGCTGCGCGGCGAATGGTGGACCGAGGATGGTGGACCGCTGGTCGGCTGGTTCGGCGAAGCGGGCAAGCCCGTGGCGCTCATTCGCCACGGCAATCG
>JAQSDT010000100.1 GCA_029946075.1 bacterium
GCTATGCGCCGCCGGTGCACATGATCAAGCTGACCGCGACGCAGGAGATCACGCGATCGACGCAATACGCCGCTCAGGGCACCAAGAACGTCTCCGACAATATCGGTGGCGTGAAAGCCGATGCCGATGCGGCAGCAGCGGCCGCCGAGGACGTCCGGAGCGCCTCGCAGACGCTGGAGACGCAGAGCCAGCAGCTCGGCAGTCAGGTCAGCGAATTCCTGGGGAAGATCCGCGCGGCGTGAGGCTCGGTCGCCATTTCCCGTCACCCTGAGGTGGCCGTGCGCAGCACGCCCTCGAAGGGCGGCGGGCCGCGTCGCGGCCGTGCATCCTTCGAGGCTCGCCCAGCGGTGCAAATGCACCGCAAGGCTCGCGTCTCCAGCGACAACGGCTTCGCCGTTGCGCGGGATGACGGATCTATTACTCTCTCGCTACGACGGGCAGACGTTCGTACTTCGCGCGGATACGGTCCGAGGCGGGGGAAAAGCTCAACTCCGCGCCGCGGCGGTCGGCGCTGCGGCCGGCGACGAGCAGGCCGTTCTCGCCAGCAACAATATCCCCCTTGCGCAACGTGGGATCGTTTTCGATCTTGACCGGCGCGAGGCCGATCTGGTCCTTGCCGTTACAGGTGCAGCCGGCCACGATTTCGGTACGACAGCGAAACGCGTTGGGCAGGTCCGAATAGGATTTTCCGTTCTCGGCGGAGGCGTGGTCGATGGCGCTGCCGTAGAACACCTTGGTTTCGCTGGCGGGGCAGAAACTGTTGCAGGATGCCGCGCGGCTGGAGTTGTCCGACGCCGTGACCGGGAAGTAACGCCCGTCGCAGGTGCGGACGCAGAACGCCTGGCCGCCACCACCATAGCGCGCACGCGGCTCGCTGCGCTGAACCGGGGCGCCGTCATCGTTGGCGAACGGCATCGAGATGTAGGGCTGCGGGCGCTGACGGCCCAAGCCGCCGAACAGTTGCGAGAAGAAGTCCTGCGCCTGGGCGGCGGGCGCCAGCGCGGAGACGCACACCACCACTGCAGTGCCCCACGCCGTCCATTGTCCTGATCGCCTCGGCATATGCATATCCTCCAGCGTCGGCTCAGTTGATCTGCGATCCGGAGAGGTTCATCGCCTGGCGACCCGACGGCAGGGTCGTAACGACGGGACGCGGCTTCTCGTGGATGCGGCGAACCGTAATGCTTGTCCTGGTTTCCCCGCCGCGCGCCATGACCGGCGCGTTCTTCGGCAGCACCACGACCCTGGTTCCGACGGTGACGCGGCTGAAGAGGTCGGCGACGTCCTCATTGGTCAGGCGGATACAGCCCGACGAAACGAACTTGCCGATCGTCGAGGGATCGTTGGTGCCGTGAATCCGGTACACGCTGCTGCCGAGATACATGGCGCGGGCGCCGAGCGGATTGCCGGGACCGCCGGCCATGAAGCGCGGCAGATAGGGCTGGCGCGCGATCATCTCTGCCGGCGGATGCCAATCCGGCCACTCGGCCTTGCGGGTAACGGTCTGCACGCCGGACCAGGTAAACCCTTCGCGGCCGACGCCGACGCCGTAGCGGATCGCGCGGCCCTGGCCAAGCACGTAATAGAGTGCGGTGTTGCCGGTATCGATCACGATGGTGCCGGGTGCCTCGCTGGTGTTGAACGCGACGACCGCGCGTCGGAGCCGCTCCGGCGTGGCGCTCTCGTCGGCACCCATCACTTCATCCGTCGGGAAGGCTGCAAGCTGGGTCGAGGCGTAACCGAGCATCTGCGCGCAGACAGCGCCTGAGAATGCGCAGGGCGCCAGGAGCGCGGCGGTGAACACGAACGCGAGTGCTGCGCGCGACGAATGCCGGCGATCGATCGAGTGTGTCATGGGACTGCCCCGCTGGATGTGATGCATCGTGGGATGCTCTGCACAACAAACGCGGCCGAGGCCCTGCAGTTCCGTCGTCGCGGTGCTTCGCGGCACATCGTCAAGCACGATCGCGTTCACGCTTCCAAGATGGAACCCGAAAGGCTCCCCGACGTTATGACGCCACTGTTGAGCTGGTGAGCGAGGCGATTCTGCCGGCTCAACGCCGCTACGGGCGGGGGAAATCATCGTGAGCGTCATTCCCACCAAGCCCGTGGCCGCCAAGTCGCCGCTGTCCAGGCCGATGTCCGGCGAACGCCAGCTTCCCAGGGCGAACGGGGGCACACCTTTGCCCGGCAGCAAGGCTGAGCTGTCGCCGCTGATCCGCCGCAACGAGGTGGTGGCGTTTGCACTGATCGGCCTTCTCATCATCTGCATCATCGCCGGGCTCTATCTCGCCAAGGCATTTTTCCTGCCGATGACGATGGCCTTCATCGTCGGCACCATGCTGTCACCGGCAGCAAATCTCATGGAGCGCTATCGCATTCCGCGCGCGGTCGCGGCGGTGATGATCGTGGCGGCGGTCGTTGCGCTCGTCACCTTCGTGTTCGGCCTGATCGCGTCACCCGCACTGGAGTGGAGTAACAAGCTGCCCGAGCTCGGCGCGCGGCTGAAGGACAAGCTGCATCTGTTCGACCGGCCGCTGGCGCTGTGGCAGGATCTGCAGGGCATGCTCGGCGGTTCCGACAAGCCGGCGACATTCAGCCTGCCGAAGATCGAATGGGTGCAGCCGACGCTGGAATATCTGTCGCCGACGCTGGCCGAATTCCTGCTGTTCGTCGCGACCCTGATTCTGTTCATCGCGAGCTGGCGGGAACTGCGCCGGGCGATGGTGATGAATTTCGGCGACCGCCCGACGCGGCTGCGGACGCTGCGAATCCTGAACGAGATCGAGGGGCATCTCGGCAACTACCTGCTGATGGTGACGATGATCAATGTCGGCGTCGGCGTCGTTACCGGCTTGATCTGCGCCATGACCGGCATGCCGAACGCGGCCGGCCTTGGCGCACTGGCCGCGACCCTGAACTTCATTCCGATCATCGGCCCGGTCCTGATGTTCGTGGTGCTGGTGCTGGTCGGCCTGATGTCGTTCGACACGCTCGGCGGCGGGTTGCTCGCACCGACGCTGTTTGCCGCCATGACCTTCCTGGAAGGGCATTTTATCACGCCGGCCATCGTCGGCAGGCGGCTGGCGCTGAATGCCCTTGCGGTGTTCATCGTACTGGCGTTCTGGACCTGGCTATGGGGACCGATGGGCGCGTTCCTGTCCTCGCCTCTGCTGATCGTGGCGCTGATCGTGAAAGAGCATCTGATGCCGGTCGATGCGCCGCGGCTGCCGAGCGACAATTAGTCCGGTTTCGCCGGTGGAACTTCCCGTTCGAAGGGACGTTCCCTTTCTCGAATGCAGTTGCTTCAGCTGTCGAACGCAGCCTGCAAAACGGAACCGAAAACATGACGGACAAGGCAGGCCATGACCGCCTGGAAGAGGATGTAAGCACCGTGAAGAACGATATCTCTGCTCTCACCGACCAGATCACCGACGCCCTCAACAGTTTTGCGGGCACCGCCACCCAGCAGGCACACCGCGGCTACAAGCAGGCGCGCGCCGGCGCGGAGCAGGCAATGGACGACATGTCGGAGCGCGGCAGCGCGATGATGGACGCTGCCCAGGGCGCGGCTTCCTCGATCGAGGAAACGCTGGAAGACGCCATCGCGCAGCGTCCGCTCGCCGTCGTCGGCCTCGCGCTCGGCATCGGCTTTCTGATCGGTGTCACATGGCGCAGGTAGATTCGGCGTCGTTGATTTTGACGCAGTTGATGCTGGCGCTCGCCATTGGCGTTGCGATCGTTGTCATGCAGTGCGGCGGCGCACGCCGCCTGGCTGAAGCGCACATCGAAAGATCGCGCCGGCAAATTCGCTGACATATTCAGATCGAGGCTTGACCATGTTTCAGCGATTGATCGACGATTTCAAGGATTCCGCCGGCATCGTGATCCGGCAGACGTCGCTGGCCGTGGCCGCCGCGGTGGCGCTACTCATCACGACGGGCTTCCTGAGCGCCGCAGCGTTCGTTTTCGTGCTGCAGAAATACGGCCCGGTGCAGGCTTGCCTGGCAGGCGCCGCGATTTTCTTTGTCGTCACGCTGATTGCCGCCAGCTCCTACATGGCGCGCAAGAACCAGCTGCAGCGCGCGATCGAAGTACGTGCCGAGAAGGCGGCGCATGCTGCCAGGTCCACCGCGCAGAGCGTGCTGGCGGATCCGATGCTGGTCGCGGCCGGCATCCAGGTGATCCGTGCGATCGGCATCAAGAAACTGATCCCGATCCTGGCGGTCGGGGGCGTCGCGCTCGGGTTCATGGTGAGCCGTTCGCAAGGTGGCGCGGCGGCCAAAGCGCCGGCGGAGTAGATTTGTAGCGTCCCCGCAAAAGCGGGGAATCCAGCATGCCGCGGCTTCTCCGCTCAATCACCGACGTCTCTGGAATACCGGTCTGGAATACCGGGTCGCCAGGTCAAGCCGGGCGATGACATTGGAGCGTTTACTGGGAGTGCATTGTAGCGGCGGGCAGCGGATCGCTTACGTCACGCAGCGGCCGGGCTCCAGCAGCTTGGCGACTTCGCTGAGCACGCTCACCGGCGGCTCGCAGGCAACGGCTGTTTTGGTCGCGCTGGGCTTGAGCGGCGCCACCGGGCGGTTCCGGGTCTCTTCCCTGGCGACGGGAACCCGCACCAGCACCGATGTGTCGTTGAGGCCATCGGGAACGACCGAGATCGTGCGCGCCTGACCGGGCGCGACCTTTGTCGCGGCGCGGTCTGACTTGCCGGCGCGGTTCACGCCGGCTTCCGGCGCCACCGAGACCGCCTGACGGAACCCGGAGAGATCATGACCAGACGCCAGCTGCGCGGCGCCGAGCGAAGTCAGCACGGCGAAGGTGGCGAAAATGCCGTTGTGAATCTGTGACATGTTGATGTGTCCCTCGCCCCATGGCGATCAGAGAATCAACCGAAGCGAGCCCATCGGGGTCCGCCGCCTCATCATCACTTAACCGTGTACGAAATTATCTCCGGACGAAGGGAACGACTCCGGGGCCTGGGAGTCATCTCTGCAGCCGGTTATTCCCCCTGCCCCATTGACCGGTGACGTAGGGCGCGACCGTGGTGATGCCGGTCGCGCCCTGCTTTTTTTTGAGAATTGGGTGATAGTCCCGGCGCATGCTTGTCATTCTCTTAGCCGTCACTTTGCTCGTGATCGTCAATGCCGCTGTCTTTGTCCTCTTCATGCTGGACAAGCATCTAGCGAAGGAACGAAGTCGGCGCGTGCCCGAATCGACGCTCCTGCTCGTCGCCCTGATCGGCGGATCGGTAGGCGCAATCATTGGCCAACAATATTGGCGTCACAAGACTCAAAAGAGCCGTTTCGGACAATGCTATTCCTGATTTCGCTACTGCATGCCGCAATTGTCGCTTGGCTGCTGATGCAATAATTGATCATGGTCGCGGACGGTCCGTGAGGAAGCTTGCCGAAGCAGACCTCCTCACGGGTTGAGACCGCAGCCGCCGCCTTACCGGAACTTGATCTGGCCGTAGCGATCGCCGGAATACCAGCCGGCGCCGTTCGGACCGATATAGACGCCGGTATTGCCGATGCCGACGTCGATCGCACCCGATCCCTGGCTGTAGCTGATGTGGAAGGGACCGATGTCGAGACCGCCGGCCACGCGATCGAGTTCGTCGGCGCCGAGTTCACGCATTTCCTTCGTATACATTGCACGTCCTCCTGAGGGGTTTGCTGGACCATCGCGTCCATGGGCTTTGAGATAGCCGACCCTTCCGAGAGATTCCGTGCCGCAGGTCACGCAGATCAGGCGCGAGCAGTCGCCGCTTCCAGCGTGCTCAGGCAGTCCGCTTCTTCAACTCGCGCTCCAGCAGATCGAGCCGATCCTGCCCCCAGAAGATTTCGCCTGAGGGCAGCACGTAGCTCGGCGCGCCGAACACGCCGGCCGTCAGCGCCTCCTGGGTGTAGCCATCATAGAGCACGTCGAGTTCGGCGTCCGACGGTCCGCCCGCGCGCAGTTCGGCAGCATCGATCCCGGCACGCTTGGCGGCGGCTGCCATCACGTTGGCATCGGCCATGTTCTCCTCGCGCTCCCACACCGCGCGTGCCAGCTCGAGCGACAGTTTGTGGGCGTCCTGCCCCTTCAGCTTCGCCGCGATCACCAGCCGGACAGCGGCCGCGTCGTCGCTCGGAAAATGCTTCGGCTCGATATGGATCGGCATATTGCGCACGTCGCGCCAGCGCTTCAGCTCCATCAGACGATACGCTTTTCGCTGCGGCGAGCGCTTCGGCAGCGGCAACCCGCCGGTCTGCTCGAAGATCGGGCCGAATTTGGCCGGCTTGACGTTGACGACGGCGCCATGGCGCGCGGCGATCTCGGCGAACAGCGCGCTGCCGAGATAGGTCCAGGGCGAATTGAGCGACAGATAGTAATCGATGGTAACGGCCACGGTGTCAGCTCGATGCGTTGGTGATCTTGTGGCCGAGATGACCGGTCTTGAAGTCGCGGCGGAGCTGGCTCAGCGCCGTTTCGTTCAGGTAACTGAAGGCTGCGCTCAGCTGGTCGGTTGGGGGATAACCGGCGGCAAAGCCCTGCCCGTAGATCTTGCGCAAGACACCGATCGGGGTGGCCCCGTGCTTCTGGCCGATCTCGCCGTCGTGGTTGCGGTTGTCGAGATTCTTGCTCATGCCGCTCTCCGTTGTTCCGGTGGGGGAGCATCCTCTGCGCGGCGAGGAATGGCAATCGTGCAGTGCAACCTGCATCCCTACCTCCCCGCCGCTTTCATCTCGTCGCTCGGTTTCACGTCCTGCGACCAGAAAGCGTAGACCGACACCGCCACGATCAGCACCAGCGTCAGCACGCCGAACAGGGCGCGGTAGGCGTCCTCGGTCCGGGCGCCGCTCGCCAGGGGCTCGAACGCGCCGACGATGATGCCTGACAGCGTCTGCATGCAGGCGACGCCGAGCATGACCGAGGTGTTCATGGTGGAGATGCCGCGGCCGATCAGGCGATCCGGGAAGATGCCGCGGCCGTGGGTCATCACCATGGTGCTGGAGGCCGAGAAGAAGCCCATCACGACGATGATGCCGACCGGCAGCCAGACCGGCGGGTGCGGCACCAGCGCGAGGATCGCCAGCAGGCCGATGATGACCAGCGTGCCGGCGATGGCGATGCCCTTGCGGGTGTCGAGCCGGCGGTCGAGCGGGCCGAAGGCGAGCATGCCGCACTGATAGGCGATCACGGCGCAGAGCAGCACGTTGCCGGCGGCGATCGGGCTCAGCCCATGCACCTCGCGCAGGAAGGCGCCGCCCCACAGGCCCTGCACGGTAAAGGTGCAGGCGTAGTTGCAGAAGTTCAGCACC
>JAQSDT010000101.1 GCA_029946075.1 bacterium
TTGCGAAGGCTTTTCCGGGCCAGTTCCGGGCGCATAGCTCAGTTGGTAGAGCAGATGACTCTTAATCATCGGGTCCCAGGTTCGAGCCCTGGTGCGCCCACCAAGCCTTTCAAGTAGTCGGCCAAGTATTCGACCAAGTAGTCGGACCAGTCGCAGGTCCGCTTGGCTACTGGCTCAGCAGGAGCTGGTTCCTGTCTCGCCACGGTGGCCGGGGCGCGAATTATAGTTTCAACTCATGGATGAAGCGGTTCACGCGTGCGGAAATTCCGCGCCGTTCCGATACCAGCGCCATGACATTGGCCGGCTCGAATTCGAACGGGTGGTGATGACTGTCGCCGGCCACGCGCGTATCGCTTGACCTCTTGATATCGGGCCGTTGCGCCCCGATGATGGCACGATCGCGAAGCTGGTCGGCTTGCGCGTCTGCCGCCTTCCATTGAAAGAATCCCCATGAGCGCCGAGATCAAGCCCTTTCGCATCTCGGTCGGCGACGATGTGCTCGCCGATCTGAAGTCCCGGCTGCAGCGAACGCGCTGGCCGGAGGCTGAGCTCGTCGATGACTGGAGCCAGGGTGCGCCGCTGAAATGGATCAAGGACATCTGCGGCTATTGGGAGCGGGAATACGACTGGCGCCAGCGCGAGGCGCGGCTCAATCGCTTCGCGCAGTTCACCACTGAAATTGACGGGCTCGGCATCCATTTCCTGCACGTGCGCTCGCCGCATCCGGAGGCGATGCCGCTGATCATCACCCACGGTTGGCCCGGTTCGGTGGTGGAATTTCACAAGGTGATCGAGCCGCTGACGAATCCGACCGCGCATGGCGGCAAGGCGTCGGATGCGTTTCACGTCGTCTGTCCTTCGCTGCCCGGCTTCGGATTTTCGGACAAGCCGGCGACGACCGGCTGGGGCATCGCTCGCATCGCCGCAAGCTGGGCGGTGCTGATGGATCGCCTCGGTTACAAGCGCTATGCCGCGCAGGGCGGCGACTGGGGCTCGGCGATCACCTCGGCGCTCGGCGCGCAGGACCCCGAACATTGCCTTGCTATTCACATCACGCTCGCGATGGCCTCGCGGCCCAATGTCGAGGGGCAACCGACGGCGGAGGAGGCGCGGGCGCTGCAGGGGATCGCGCATTACGCCGACTGGGATTCCGGCTATTCCAAGCAGCAATCGACCCGGCCGCAAACGCTCGGGTATGGCCTGACGGATTCACCGAGCGGGCAGGCGGCGTGGATCCTGGAAAAATTCTGGGCCTGGACCGACTGCGACGGACATCCCGAGAACATCCTCAATCGGGATGAGTTGCTCGACAACGTCATGCTGTACTGGGTGACCGCGACAGCGGCCTCGTCGGCGCGTCTGTATTGGGAGAGCTTTTCGCCCAAGCGGCGCCCGATCAACAAGATCACGGTGCCGACGGGCGTTGCCGTCTTCCCCAAGGAGATCGTCACGCCGGTGCGCAAGTGGATGGAGGCCAACTACACCCATATCCGACACTGGAACGAGATGCCGAAAGGCGGGCATTTTGCCGCCTTCGAGCAGCCGGAACTGTTTGTCCGGGAGGTAAGGGAGTTCTTCGGGACGCTGCGGTAGACCGCCGCAGCCGGACGGACTGCCCAAAAAGGCGCCGATCGGCACGATTGTTGCATTTCTCCGAGCCGACAGAGGAGTGCACGAATGACGTCCATCATCCGACGACGCGAGTTTATTGCCGGTCTTAGTATCGGTCTCATCGCCAGCCCCGCCATCGTGCGCGCCCAGGGCCAGCCGGTGGTGATCCGGGCCGGCGCGCTGAAATTGATTCACTCCATCGCCCCCTATTTCTACGATCAGTTCGTGCCGGCCGGCTACAAGGTCGAGGTACTGCCGTTCGAAACGCCGACCGAATGCAAGAACGCAGTCGTGACCAAATCGGTCGATTTCGGGGCGTTTGGCATTGCAGCGGCGTTGCTCGGCGCCGCCGCCGGCGAACCGGTCGTGGTAATCGCCTCGACCTGCAACCGCGGCATGGCCATCATCGCCAAGAAGGACGGCGGGATGGCCTCGATCAAGGATCTGAAGGGCAAGCGCGTCGCAGTGTTTCCCGGCACCACCCAGGAAGTGTTTTTCCTGGAGCGGCTGCGAATGGAAGGCATGACCATCAAGGACGTCGAGCCGGTGCGCGTTTCCTTCAGCGAAATGCATATCGCGCTGTCGCGCGGTGATATCGACGCCTATGTCGGTGCGGAGCCGGGGCCGGGCGTGTCGCTCTCCAGCGGCGTCGGCACGCTGGTGGAGTATCCCTATTCGACGGCGATGGGTTCGCTCAACATGGTGTTCGGCACGCATCGCGACGTCATCGCGGAGAAGCCGGATCTGGTCCGCGTCATGCTCGGCATTCATCAGCGGGCAACGGACTTCGCGGCGAAGAACAAGGACGCCATGGTCGCGATGGCGTCGAGCAAGCTTGGCCAGAAGAAGGAGGCGATCGAGGCGTCGGTGGGCAATGTCGAACTGACCTGGAAGCTGGAGGCCAAGCAGATCGAACAATCGAAGGTCTATGCCGACCACATGCTGGCGCTGAAGCAGATCAAGCGGCTCCCCGATTTCGCAACCTTCATCGACACCAGTTTCGTCGATGCGGTGAAGCCGACCTGATCGTGACCACGCTCGCTTCCCATGGGGCGGAGGATGCGGCCGCCTCGCGCGGCCCGTCGGCGATGGCGGTCTGGTGGCCGCGCCTGCGGCCATGGCTGCTTGCCGTCGCTTTCCCGGCTGCGATGCTGGCGATCTGGCATTTCGCGACGGTAAACCGGCCGGGCAGCCTGATCCCGCCGCCTTATGAAGTCTGGCAGGAATTGTGGGATCTCGCCTTTGGCGGGATCAATGACGACGCCTACAGCAAGACGCTGCATATCCATCTGCTGGCATCCGTCAGCCGGGTCTATGGCGGCTTCGCGCTGGCGCTGATGGTCGCGCTGCCGCTCGGCATGCTGATCGGGCGGGTGCCGCTGATCCGGCAATTGCTCGATCCGACGATCCAGATCCTGCGGCCGGTGCCGGTTACGGCGTGGCTGCCGCTGGCGATGATCATCTTCGGGCTTGGGCCGCGCTCGGCGTTCTTTCTCGTCTTCCTCGGCGCGTTCTATCCAATCCTGGTGAACACCATCTTCGGCGTGCGGTCGGTCGAGCCGCGCCTGTTCGAGGCGGCGGCGATGCTGGGCTGCACCGACTCCGCGCAATTCTTCCGTGTCGTGCTGCCGGCGGCGCTGCCGTCGATCTTCACCGGCATGCGGCTCGGCCTCGGCTTTGCGTGGGTCGTGATCGTGGTCGGCGAAATGACCGGCGTGCAGACCGGGCTCGGCGCCATCATCATGGAAGCGCGTCAGCTCTCGCGCACCGAGATCGTGATTTCGGGAATGATCGTGATCGGCGCCTTCGGCTTCCTGTCCGATCAACTGGTGATGCTGGTCGGCCGACGGCTGCTGGCATGGAGTCCGTCGCATGGCTGAAGCACCGATCCCGATACTTGAATTGAAGAATGCCGGCAAGGTCTACTCGCAGAACAACCGCGCCATCGAGGCGCTGCGCGGCGCCAATCTGCGCGTCAGGAAGGGCGAGTTCGTCTGCCTGATCGGTGCATCCGGTTGCGGCAAGTCGACATTGCTGCGCATGGCCGCAGGCTTCGAAGCCGCGACCCATGGCGACGTGCTGATGTGGGGTATGCCGATCACGGGCCCCGGGCCGAGCCGGGGCATGGTGTTCCAGGATTACGGTCTGTTCCCCTGGCTCGACGTTCGCGCCAATATCGGCTTTGGGCCGAAATCGAGGGGACGCACCAAGGCCGAAATCAGGGAGACGACGGACCGCTTCATCGAACTGGTCGGCCTGCAGAACTTTGCCGATGTCTATCCGCACCAGCTCTCCGGCGGCATGAAGCAGCGCGTGGCAATTGCCCGCGTGCTCGCCAACGATGCCGAGATCGTTCTGATGGACGAGCCGTTCGGCGCGCTGGACGCGATGACGCGCGAGCGCCTGCAGGATGAACTGGTCGATATCTGGTCGCGCACCGGGCTGACCGTCATCTTCGTCACGCATTCGATCGAGGAAGCGATCTTCCTGGCCGATCGCGTCGTCGTCATGTCTCCCGGCCCCGGACGGATCGACAATGAATACCTGATCGATCTGCCGCGACCGCGCGACATAGCGAGCCCCGAATTCAACGAATGGCGGCGCCTGCTGTCCTCGCAATTGCACAGCCATCACGGCCGCAAGGCAGGCTGAATAGTCTCTCGCTCAGAGATACCAGGCGAGGACGGCCTTGAGCAGGGCGTTCTCGATCACCGGCAGCACGACGATCTGGTTCATGCCGGCGGCACGCGCTACCTGCGCCGCGATCGAGCCGTCCACTTTCAGGTGCTCGTTGATCGCGGGCATGCCGGTGGCCCAGGCGCCACCGATGCTGCCTTCGCCCTTGCCGATCGCCTTCGATTTATAGAGCGAGGTGAGGTCGGCGTTCTTGCTGCAATCGCCGGAGTGAAACACCAGTTCGGTTCGCGCGGGATTAGGCACCCATATTTCGAAGCGCCTCGCGATCGGCGTCGCCTGTGCCGACAGGAACGTCAGGACCCAGGTGTGATCCGATGCTGTCGTGTAGGGAATGCCGACGCCGCAGTTGATCCCGATCTCGCTTGCTTCCTCCCAGCGCAGAAAACTCCTGGCGTTGTGCAGATCCTTGATGATCAGCGGCATGCCGGCTTTCCACGCCCGGCCCGGCAAGCCAAACCCGCGCGGGAATTTGGTGTGCCGCGAATTGAATTCGAACATGTCGGCGGTGCCGTAGTAGCCGTCGACCAGGCCCATCTCGTGCGACCTGTCAGGATCGTTGTGCCAGAGCTCGATGGCACCGACGTGCTTCTCGTCGTCGCCGCAGAACAGCACCATCACCGCCATCAAGAATTCGCCGGCAAACACCGGCAGCGCCACGCCGCAGGTCAGGCCGGCTTCGATCGCCTCGTCGGTCCGCTTGAAATAGGAATTGGCGAATTCGGTGAGGATGACGGGATGGCCGCAGGCCCAGGCCTTGCCCGGCAGGCCTTCGTCATAGGCAAACAGGGCGTTCTCGCTGAGCGCCTTGAACTCCATATATTCGGCGCCGCAGAGGCTGCCGCCATACTCGAGCCGTGTCCGGGTGCGGTCCGGGACCCACAGTTCGACCACGCGAATAAATGTCTTCATCGGACGCACCTGTCGCCACGCCTGACGACAGCATGGGCGATCTCGCGGCCGAACGTGCGATCAAATTACAGGCATGCTCCGCCCAAAGATCGTGCGGAGAGATGCCAGACCTGACGGATCGGAAAACTCAGTTCCGGTAGGAGGGATCGGCGCGATCCAGCTTGCGCAGCAGCGCGGGCCAGGCGAGGTCGCCGTTGCGTGCGGCCCAGCCCGGCTTCGGCTGCATCCGCTCGTAAGTATCCTGCAGGATGTTCTGCGGCGGATAGATCAGCTTGGTGTTGCAGGACAGCGCCATGACCTGAACCTGGCAGGCGCGTTCGAGGCGGAACAGCACATTGAATGCCGCCGGGATGGTGCGGCCGACGACCAGCAGGCCGTGGTTACGCAGAATCATCGCTTCATTGTCGCCGAGATCGCGCACCAGCCGCTCGCGTTCGTCGACATTGTCGGCGATGCCTTCGAAGTCGTGATAGGCGATGTGGAGAAACCGCATCGAGGTTTGCGCCAGCGGCAACAGTCCGCACTCCATTGCGGAGACGGCCATGCCGGCCGGCGTGTGCGTATGCGCGACGCAATCCATGTCGTGCTTGGCCATGTGGATCGCACTGTGGATGACAAAGCCGGCGACGTTGACGTCGTAGTCGGATTCATTGAGCAGCGTGTTGCCTTGCACGTCGACTTTGATCAGGCTCGATGCGTCGATTTCCTCGTACAGCATTCCATAAGCGTTGATCAGGAATTGATCGGTCGTCCCCGGCACGCGGCAGGAGATGTGGTTGGCGACCATCTCGGTCATCCCGTACATCGACGTGAGACGGTAGCAGGCCGCGAGATCGATCCGTGCCTGCCATTCCTCAGGGCTCACCTGTTCGCGAACCGATTTGACGACCTTGATGGCGGGCGCGCTGACGGGCGGGTTCATGGCGTTTCTCCACGGTGCGGATTATGGATGCGGGCGGGGCCCGGTCATTGGCCGCAAGATAGCGGTAATTCGCGGTGCCGCAAGGCAAGCGAGCGGGCGTTATTGCAGGTCAGGCGGGTGAAATTCGAATGCGCCGGCCCGTCTGTCAGTCTTTGGGGAAATCCTTGCGCATGGCAATTTCGGCCGCATCGCCCGGGGACAGCACGTTGCCGTCGAAAGCCGGCTGACGCTCGGTGACGATGTCGTAGAGCGATATCTGCCTGATCGGCTTGGCCAGCAATTCCCGGATGCAATCCGCCAAGGTGCCGTTGTAGACCATGTACGGCGTCTTGCTGGTGACCCGCTGGTTGTTCAGCGACGGCCACTTCTTCAAATCGGCAGGTGCGTCGTAGGCAATCGGGATATTTTCCGCGAACGTGCCCGGTTCCGGTATCTCGAACATCCCTTGAGGCTAGCGCGGGATGGTAAACACATTTTAAACTTTGGGTCCGGCTCACTTGCGATGCCGGCTGCCCAGTGCAATTTCAACCGATTCCGGGCTCTTGATGCGCTCGATCAGCATGCCGATGCGATCTCCGCCCCAGAACAGTTCGCCGTTGAAGACCATCGAGGGTACGCCGAACACGCCAAGCGCTTCCGCCTCGTCAACGATGCGGTCATGCTCCGCCCGCGCCGGGCCGTGAACATAGGCTTCGAACGCTTCGGCCGACCCGCCGATCGAGGCGACCACGCCCGAGATGTCGGACAGCTCGTCGATTTCGAGATCGTGGCTCCAGAAGCGCCGGAACACCGTGTCGTGATAGGGGCGGAACAGGCCGTGGCGCTGTGCGAACAGCATGCCGGCGCTGGAATAGAACGCATCGTAGATGCGTCGCGGACCCTTCATGGTGAGGCCCTGCGCGTTGGCATGGCGGCGCGCATCCATGTAGGAGTAGCGGACCTTGCGCCAGAAGTGCGGCGTGCGCGCTTCCACCGTCCCCATGAACTCGGGGATGCGAAGGGTGTAGGGCAGCCACTCGAGCTCCGCGCCGTGGTTTTCTTCAAGCTCGAACAGCCATTTGTTGGCGACGTACGCGTAAGGACTCTTGTAATCGGTATAGATACGCACGCGCGGCTTTTGCATTTCCCGTCCCCGGTTCGGTCGGCTCAGTATCTCCGA
>JAQSDT010000102.1 GCA_029946075.1 bacterium
CGCCGGGCTGCACGAGCTGGGAGTTCCAGGTGAAGGACGGCGATGCGACGCGCACGGCGCTGATCTTCTGTAGCGGCACCGTGGCGCGGAACAAGCTCGTCGGCCGCCCGACCCATCCCACGATCGTCGAGGACTACCGCAAGACCTTCGCGCGCGCCAAGGACATGAAGGTCGATGTCCTGCTGGCGCCGCATCCCGAGATGTACAAGATGCCGGAGAAGCGCGCCAAACTCGCGGACGGCGCGCCCAATCCGTTCGTCGTTCCCGGCGAACTCAACACCTACGCGGCGTCGCTCGAAAAGGCGTTCGAGGACGCGCTGGTCAAGCAGACCGCCGCCGCGCAGGACAAGAAGGGCTAGCCGCCGGGCGCGCCCTGCGTGTTGACGTAGAGCGCGTAGATCGACTGGCTCGCGGCCATGAACAGGCGATTGCGCTGCAGGCCACCGAAGCACAGGTTGGCGCAGCGTTCGGGCAGCGCGATGCGGCCGATCATGACGCCGTCGGGCGCGAACACCACGACGCCGTCGAGTTCGGGATCGCCCATGCCCCAGCCGCACCAGAGATTGCCGTCGATATCGGCCCGCATGCCGTCCGGCGTGCCGGGGCCGGCATCGACGTGGGTGCGCTTGTTGGAGAGCTTGCTGCCGTCGGCCGAGACGTCATAGGCGAGAATCTTGCGGGTCGGCACGCCCCGGGATTCGATGATGTAGAGAATCTTCTCGTCCGGCGAGAAGCACAGCCCGTTCGGCCCGAGAATGCCTTCCGCGACGATGCTGGCTTTGCCGGTGGCGCCGTCGATCCGGTAGACGTTCATGTCGAGCTCGGGCTCGGCCTTGTAGCCCTCGTAATTGCCGAGCAGGCCGAACTGCGGATCGGTGAACCAGATCGAGCCATCGGACTTGACGACGACGTCGTTCGGCGAATTCAGCCGCTTGCCCTCGAATGAATCCATCAGCACCGTGATCGTGCCGTCATATTCGGTGCGCGTCACGCGCCGGCCGCCATGTTCGCAGGTGACGAGGCGGCCCTGGCGGTCGCGGGTATTGCCGTTGGCGAAGTTCGATGGCTTGCGGAAGATGCTGACCGCGCCGGTCTCCTCCTCCCATTTGAGGATGCGCTGGTTGGGGATGTCGCTGCACAGGAGATACCGCCCGTCGCCGAACCAGACCGGGCCTTCCGCCCAGCGCAGGCCGGTGGTCAACCGTTCCACCGCCGACAGCTTCAGCCAGTATTTTTCAAACCGCGGATCGAGCGCGTGGATCGCGGGATCGGGATAGTAGCTGGCGGGGCGCCAGCCTGCGGAGTGCGACGAAGCATCGGACATTGGCTGATCTCGTTGTTGCGTTTCCCTGACAGTTGGATTTGCTATCATTGTCGGCTAATGACCGCAAATCAGTCGCCAGACCAAGAGGAAACGAATGGCACGCATTTTGATGACCGGCGCCGCCGGCGGGATCGGCACGAGCCTGCGCAAACTGCTGCCGCCGATCTATCCGGACCTGCTGCTAAGCGATCTGAAGGCGCCGGCCGACCTCGGCAAGGACGAAAAGTTCAAGGCCGCCGACCTCGCCGATCTCGCCCAGGTCGAGGCGCTCTGCGAGGGCGTCGACGGTATCCTGCATTTCGGCGGCTATTCGGTCGAGGGCCCCTGGGATTCGATCCTGCAGTCCAACATCATCGGCGGCTACAATTTGTTCGAGGCGGCGCGCAAGAAGGGCGTCAAACGCGTGGTGTTCGCCTCCTCGAACCACGCCGTCGGCTTCTACCCGCGCCATCACCGGATCGGCACCGACGTCACCGCGCGGCCCGACAGCCGCTATGGCGTCAGCAAGGTGTTCGGCGAGGCCGTCGGCGCGCTCTATGCCGACAAGCACGGGCTTGGCGTCACCTGTATCCGGATCGGAAATTTCGGCGAGATGCCGCTCGATCAACGCCGCCTGTCGATCTGGCTGAAGCCGGAGGATCTGGTGCAGCTCTGCCGCATCGGGCTCGACCATCCCGATATTCATTTCGAAGTACTGTACGGCGCCTCCCACAACGAGCGCGCCTGGTGGGACAACCATCGCGCCTACGACCTCGGCTACCGGCCAACGGGAAGAGCTGAGGATTTCCGAGAACACGCGATGGCGGAGCAGGCCAAGCTCAAGCCGGACCCGGTCGGCGATTTCTACCAGGGCGGCACGTTCTGCAGCATGGAGTTCGACAACAACAAAAGTCGGACCGTGGACTAGAAGAAGTCGGACGTCATTCCAGGGCGCATCGAAGATGCGAACCCGGAATCTCGAGATTCCGGGTTCACGCTTCGCGCGCCCCGGAATGACGACTAGTTCGCCCCTTCGTCCTCGGCGATCCGCCCGAGATAATCCGACTTGCTGAACTGCATGTGATCGACGCAAAGCTGTGCCAGCGCCCAGCTGTCGCGGCCTTTCAGCAGCTCGATCATGAGTTCATGCTGGCGGCGCGACAGTGCCAGCCCGTCGCGGTCGGCGAGGTTCTTCGCGCGCATCGGCAGCGTCAGGTTCATGTAGTCCTGCAGCGAGCGCACCAGATAGGGATTGCCGCAGGCCGAGAACAGCGCGACGTGGAACGCGTCGTTGGTCTCGTGGATGCCGCGCAGGTCCTGTGCATCGGCCTTCGCGCAATATTGCCGCTGCAATTCGCTCAACTGCTCGATCAGGCTGGCCGGGGCGGGGAGCGCAATCATCAGCGCCGCCTGCCGCGTCAGCATCTCGCGCACCTCGTAGATCTGGCGCACTTCGTCGGCCGAGTAAAACCGCACCGTCGCGCCCACATTCTTCTCGCGCAGTACGATGCCCTGCCGCTCCAGCAGAAACAGCGCCTGGCGCACGAAATGCCGGCTGGCGCCGTAGCGCGTCATCAGCGTGTCTTCGACCAGCCGCGAGCCCGGCGCAAAGCGGCCGAAGATGATGTCTTCCTCCAGCCGGCGAATGACTTCCGCTTGCTCCTCCTCGCGCGTCAGCGTGGGAGTTTCGGATAGCGATTCCTGCGCTTTCATCGGGGGGCCTCCCAGCCCGACAGCCGATAGCAATCCTCAACCAGGCGCAAGGTTTCGAGATTGTCCTGCGGCGCGGTTTCGAAGGGCGACTGGTCGCGGAGCGCATTGACGAAGTGCGCGATCGTGCGGTTGTAGGAGCCCTGATATTCGACGGCGAGATCGTAGGCGCGCTCGTCGGGCGATGCGCCGGTGCAAACCAATTGCGCTCCGTCGAGCCTGATCGCGCCCTTGTCGCCGAGTATCTCGAGGCGATCGACCTGCGTGGCCGGATGGCCGTGGGCGGCGAAGCTGGCAAACACGGAAACACCGGCGCCGCCAGCGGTGCGGAGCTGGATCACGGCGCCGTCTTCCCCGGCGAGCAGATCGCTCGATCGCGAAAGCTGCGCCGCCGTCACCTGCAATGGGCCGAGCAGCATGCGCAGCGTGTCGAGATGGTGGATCAGCACCTCGGCGACCAACATACGCCGCTCCCGGCGCATGAAGGGCTGTCGTTCCAGCGCCGGCGAAAGTCCGTCCGGTCCCGGCAGCACGCCCGACGTCAGCAGCGTCAGTTGCGCCTGCTTGACGTCGCCGATCCGGCCTTCGCGCAACCACTCGGCGGCGTCGCGGTAGTATCCGCGGAAGCGCCAGTTCTCGTGCACCATCAGCCGCGTCACGCCCTCGACTTCAGCGGCGAGGTCGATTGCCTCCTGCAGATTGGGCGCGAGCGGTTTCTGGCACAGCACCGGCAACCGCTTTGCGGCGGCAAGTCGCACCAGCGGCGCGTGCATCTCGCGCGGGGCTGCGATATCGATGGCGTCGAGTTCGCAAGCTGCCAGCATCGCCTCGGCGCTCGCATGGGTCTGCGAAATCCCGAACTCGGTCGCGCGCCGCGCCGCATTTTCGGGCGAGGGATCGGCGATCGCCACGACGCGGGCCTGATCTGGTATGGTTGCCCAGGCGATCAAATGGTGGCGGCTCACCATGCCGGCGCCGATCAGGCCGATGCGCAGCGGCTGGGTCATGTTTGCAGGTTTCCGATCATCGCCGGAAATCATCACGCAGGCGGATCATTGTCAATAATGGGTGGCAAATCTAGCGCGTGCGGTGGATTTTGACCAGGATAATCAAACATTGACAATAATTCGACCGCCCCGTTTAGTGCCGATCCAACGACCGGAAAAGAACAAGATGACCGACGGACTTCGCAAGGGATTGGCCAGTTATGGCGATGCCGGCTTCTCGCTGTTCCTGCGCAAGGCCTTCATCAAGGCGATGGGTTATTCCGACGATGCGCTCAATCGCCCGATCGTCGGCATCACCAATACCTACAGCGACTACAATCCGTGCCACGGCAATGTGCCGCAGATTATCGAGGCGGTGAAGCGCGGCGTGATGCTGACCGGCGCGATGCCGATGGTGTTCCCCACCATCTCGATCGCCGAAAGCTTTTCGCATCCGACCTCGATGTATCTGCGCAATCTGATGGCGATGGACACGGAGGAGATGATCCGCGCCCAGCCGATGGACGCCATCGTCGTCATCGGCGGCTGCGACAAGACCTTGCCCGCACAGATCATGGCCGCACTCAGCGCCGATCTGCCGACGGTCGTCATTCCGGTGGGGCCGATGGTGGTCGGACATCACAAGGGCGAGGTGCTGGGCGCCTGCACCGATTGCCGGCGGCTGTGGGGCAAATACCGCGCCGGTGAAATCGACGATGTCGAGATCGAGGCCGTCAACGGCCGGCTCGCGCCATCGGTCGGCACCTGCATGGTGATGGGCACGGCCTCGACGATGGCATGCATCACCGAGGCGCTCGGCCTGTCGCTGCCAATGAGCGCGACGATCCCGGCGCCGCATGCCGAGCGTTTTCGCTCGGCCGAAGCCAGCGGCAAGGTCGCCGCTGCGCTCGCCAAGGCGAAGGGACCGCGGCCGAGCGAGTTCCTGACGGCTGCCTCGTTCCGGAACGCGCAGGTGGTGCTGCAGGCGATCGGCGGTTCGACCAACGGCCTCATCCATCTCACGGCGATGGCCAACCGCACCAGGCACCGCGTCGATCTCGCAGCCTTCGACAAGCTCAGCCGGGAGGTTCCGGTGCTGATCGATCTGAAGCCGTCGGGCGATCATTACATGGAGCACTTCCATCACGCCGGCGGCCTGCCGAAGCTGATGGCGCAGCTTGGCGATCTCATCGACCTCGACTGCAAGACCGTCACCGGGCAAACGCTGCGCGACGTCGTGGCCGATGCCGAGGACGTGCCGGGGCAGGATGCGATCCGTACCCGCAGCAATCCGATCAAGCCGGAAGGCGCGATGGCTGTGCTGCACGGCAACCTCGCGCCGCGCGGCGCCGTGATCAAGCACTCGGCCGCGAGCCCGAAGCTGCTGCAGCATACCGGCCGCGCCGTCGTGTTCGAATCGGTCGAGGACATGACCGAGCGTGTCGACGATCCCGCGCTCGATGTGAACGCCGACGACGTGCTGGTGCTGCGCAATGCCGGCCCGAAGGGCGCACCGGGTATGCCGGAAGCGGGCTATCTGCCGATTCCGAAGAAGCTCGGCCGCGCCGGTGTAAAGGACATGGTGCGGATCTCGGACGCGCGTATGAGCGGCACGGCGTTCGGCACCATCGTGCTGCACATCACGCCGGAATCCGCCGTCGGCGGGCCGCTGGCCCTGGTGAAGAACGGCGACATGATCAAGCTCGATGTCGCCAATCGCAGCATCGACCTGCTGGTCGACGCCGCCGAACTGGAGAAGCGCCGCGCGGCGCGTCCGCCCTACGTGACCCCGGACTGGGCGAAACGCGGTTACGCGCACCTGTTCAACGAGACCATCCTGCAGGCCGACGAGGGCTGCGATTTCGACTTCATGCGCGGGCAGGGCAAGGATTAATCCGCTTCAATGACGCTCCATTGATCATGGGTTCGTTCAAACCTGAATGGCGTGCCGTGGCGATTGTTGAGCCATTTTCCGGTAAGCGCTTCCGACATCGACTGCATCACGGCATCGTGGCAGACGAACAGGATGGTGGCGGACGGAAGACGATCCAGCCACCGGTTGACGCAGTTCAGCGAGCGGACCGGGATCGACGGCCAGGGTTCGCCGTCCGGCGGCAGGATGGAGACGAGGTCTTCCACCGTCTTGAGATTGTGTGCCTTCATCGTCTCCGCGATGGACGTGCCTTCGAGGCTGCCGAAATCGCATTCGACGATACCGTCATCGACATCGAGCGACTTGCCGGATGCGGCTGCGATGATCTCGGCTGTCTTCAGCGCGCGGAGCAGCGGACTGGCGACGACGTGATCGAATGACGTCTGGCGCATCCGCTCGGCGGCCGCGCGCGCCTGCGCGATGCCTTCATCATTGAGCGGAATATCGGTGCGGCCCTGGAACCGGCCTTGCCTGTTCCAGTCGGTGACACCGTGGCGGAGGCAGAGGAACGAGCGTGACGGCGCAGCCAACGGCCTCACTTCGCCTTGCTCGTGAACTTCTTCACGGCGACACGGAAGTCATCGGTATGCATCGCGTCGATGATCTTCTCTTCCTCGGCATCGAGCTGTTGCTTGGTCGGCGTCACCGCGGCCTGATAGACCAGCGACTTGGTACCGCCGATCGCGGCGGGCGGATTCTGCGCCAGCCGCTCGGCAAATTTGCGTGTCTCGGCCTTGAGGTCCGCTGCCGGAACGATGCGGGCGACGAGGCCCCAATCGTAGGCCTGCTGCGCCGAGAAACTGTCCTCGGCGAGAAACAGCTGCAGCGCGCGGCGGGTGCCGACGGTTCCGACCATGCCGACCGTACTGCCGCCGTCCGGCGAGACGCCGATCTTGGCATAGGCCGGCGTGAAGCGGGCGTCGTCGGCGGCGATGCAGAGGTCGGTGACGAAGGCGAGCCCCATGCCGGCGCCCGCCGCGGAGCCGTGAACGCTCGACAGCACGATTTTCGGCATCCGCCGCACCGTCTCGATGAAGGCGTGATAGTGCTTCAGCAATTCCCCGACGACAGGCGCAATGGTGTCGCTTTCGGCGGCGGCGCCGATGGTTTGCAGGTCGCCGCCGGCGGAGAAGGCGCGGCCTGTGCCCTCGATCACCAGCACCCTGACGTCGTCATTGCCTTCGACCTCGGCGCCGAGTTGTTCGAGCTTTTGCGCGATCGACAGGTTGATCGAATTGAAGGCGGCCGGCCGGTTCAGCGTGATGGTCGCGATCGGGCCTTCGATTCTGAGCAAAGCGGGGGCGGTTTCATCGGCGATCGGCATGGCGGGGCCTCGGGGCACTGGGTGGGGGCGGGCATT
>JAQSDT010000103.1 GCA_029946075.1 bacterium
GTGAGATCGCCGGCCAGAACCTCGGATATCTGTCGCGACGGCAGGAACGCCAGCACCGCCTTGGCAGTGGCGCCGGAATGAAGGGGATAGGACGTTCCGATATTCTCGAATACGCGCAATCCGCCTTGCCGGCTGGGAATCTGCGCAAGGCAGACCACGCTCGCATGCGCCTCGTCGTAGCCGGTGAGAATGATGGTCTCGGCTGTCGCCTGCGCCAACTCCTCGAGAAAGCTCTGGCAAATCCCGACAAGGTCGAACTGCAATTGAGCACGGCGGCCGAGATCGATGGCGGCAAAGCCCAGCGTGTACCGGCCGCGCTGCTCCATCAGGTAGCCCGATGCGTGCAAGAACCGGACGAGCCGGCTCAATGTCGAGCGCGCGAGCCCCGTTTCCCGCGCCAGCTCGGCTTGGGTCCAGGTCGGCCGTTCGTCGGCGAACAGGTCGAGAATTTGGAAGGCCTTCTTGAGCAGCCCGACACCGGTGGCATTGGCGGTCGAAGGCGCTTCTTCAGAGCTGATGTTGACAGACGAATGATTCATGGCTCATATTGTGAAACAGCTGCTCACTATTTGGCAAGGACAAAATTGGTTACTTGCCCGGACTGACCCGGTTGGGGGGACTCATGGAGGGACAGATGAAGAGAATTTTGCGGGCGAGCGGGGCGCTTATGGCCGGTATGACCATCGCCCTCGCCGGTGGTGCTCATGGCGCAGAGCTCAAGAGGGTCGCGATATCGACCATCGTTGAGGTCCCGCAATTGGTCGAAACCAGGGACGGCGTAGTCAAGGGTCTCGCCGAACGGGGATTTGAGGACGGCAAGAATCTCAAGGTCGAATATCAGACCGCCAACGGCAACATGCCAACCCAGCAGCAGATCGCCAAGAAATTCGTGGGCGATGGTGCTGACGTCATCGTCGCAATCACGACCCCCACGGCCCAGGCGATGGCAGCCGTCACCACGACGATTCCAATCGTGTTTGCGACCGTGACCGATCCCGTCAGGGCGAAGCTGTTATCGCAGTACAAATCGCCAGGCGGCAATATCACCGGGGTTTCCGACGCAGCGCCGATCGCGGAACAGCTCAAGCTGTTTCGGGAGATCACCCCCAAACTGAAGAAGCTCGGGTTTGTATTCAATCCCGGTCTCGATAGCTCAAATGCCACGCTCGACCGGCTGCGCGACCTGGCCAAGCAATTCGGCATTACCGTGGTTGAGGCTGCCGCGCCCACAACAAACGAAGTTATCCCGGCGACCAAGAAGCTCATCGGCAACGTCGATGCGATCTATATTCCGAACGATACGACGGTCGTCGCGGCGCTCGAAACGGTCGTGAAGATCGGTCAGGAAACCAGCACGCCGATCTTTACCGGCGAGACGCGCGGCGTGGACAGGGGCGCGGTCGCTTCAATGGGGCTGGACTACATCGAAGTCGGTCGCATCGCAGGCCATATGGTTGCCGACATTCTCAAAGGCAAGAAGCCCGGCGAGATCGACGCCGTCATAGCCTACGAGAGCATGCCGAACTTCGTTGTCGTCGTGAACAAGGGTGCCGGTTCGGCTATGGGCGCTGCGATCCCTGACGCTGTTCTCAAGCGGGCAACCAGAGTCGTGAACTGACGGTTCGCCGGCTGCAATGATCGAAGATCGACGCGTCGGGCATCGCAAAGCCCGACGGGCGGCCCCGCTCAAGCCTGCCTGAAAGATGGAATGCCATGTCGCTTTATGAACTTCTTGGGACTGTCGAGGTCGGATTGATATTCGGTCTCGTCGCCTTCGGAGCCTTTCTCAGCTTTCGCATTCTCGATTTTCCCGATCTCACCGTTGAGGGCAGCTTTCCGTTCGGTGCCGCCGTTGCCGCGGTTCTGATTGTGGCGTTCGGCTGGAATCCATGGCTCGCGACGCTTGCGGCGGTCGCAGCCGGGTTCGCCGCCGGCTTCGTCACCGCCTATCTCAATGTACGCTTTAACATTCTTCATATTCTCTCGGGCATTCTCGTCGCGATCTCGCTCTATTCGATCAACCTGCGGATCATGGGCGGTTCCAACAAGCCGCTGCTCGGCGTCCATACCGTATTCAGCGCTGTCCAGGGCTGGGGGATTCCCGCCTACATCCTCAGTCCAGTCCTTCTCGCCGCGATCGTTGCTATCATTAAGGTCTCGCTGGATCTGTTTTTACACACCGGGATTGGCATGAACATGCGCGCCGCGGGCGCAAATCCGGCGATGGCCGCGGCGAATGGCGTCAATGTCGGACGGATGAAACTGATCGGGCTCGGACTCGCCAATGCGCTGACCGCGTTAGCAGGCGCGATGTTCGCCCAGAGCTTCGGTTCGGCCGATGCCCACATGGGGATCGGCGTCATCATCATCGGGCTGGCCTCCGTCATCGTCGGAATGTCAATTCTTCCGATCCGCACGATCACACAAGCGACATTCGCCTGTTTGCTCGGTGCCCTGCTGTATCGATTCGCGGTTGCCTTTTCGCTCAATGCCGATTTCCTTGGATTGAAAGCCTCCGACGTGCAACTCGTTACGGCGCTTCTCGTCGTAGCGACGCTGGTCAGTCAGTCCTCACGGTCGGGTATGGGAAAATTACTGAAGCGGAGACCTCAATGATCGAGGTCAATGACGTTCGCGTCACCTTCAACAGAGGCACGCCGCTGGAGGCGACAGCCTTGCGTCAACTCGATCTCACCGTTGAGCAAGGACAGTTTCTCACGATTATCGGCTCCAACGGCGCCGGCAAATCGACGGCACTTAATGTCATTGCAGGCCTGATCACGCCCGACACCGGCAGGGTCGTGGTCGATGGAATCGATGTGACGCAATGGCCGATTCACGAGCGTTCGCGGCTTATCTCCCGGGTGTTTCAGGATCCCAAGATGGGCACCTGCGAGGACCTGACCATTCTGGAAAATTTTGCCCTGGCTCATGGCCGCACCCGTCCGCGCGGTTTCCGGTTTGCGATCGACAAGACCGTTCGCGAGCAGACCGCGGAACGGCTGAAACTGCTCAATCTGGGTCTCGAAAGCCGTCTCGATGACAAGGTTGGTCTCCTGTCCGGCGGTCAGCGGCAAGCCGTAAGCCTCTTGATGGCGACGACCGGCGAAACGCGCGTGCTTTTGCTCGACGAGCATACCGCAGCGCTGGATCCGAAAACTGCGGAGTTCGTAATCGAGCTCACGCGCGAGATCGTGTCCAAGCTGAAACTCACGTCGGTCATGGTCACACACTCGATGGCGCAAGCGCTGCACTACGGCGACCGCACCGTCATGTTCCATCGCGGCCGGATCATCTTTGATGCCGCCGGCGAAAGGCGCGCCGCAATGCGCGTTTCCGATCTGCTCCAGCTATTCAAGCGCGACCAGGGTGAAGAGCTTTCAGACGACGCGTTGTTGTTGAGCTAGATAGAAGGACGCCATGCAATACGAGAAGCCCGCCTCGCAGGTCGACGAGGTGATGATTGAGCCCGGCGCAGTCTCGCTCGCAACCTGGCGGCGCATCTTGCGGGACGGACCGCAGGTCAGGCTTGCATCCGGCGCACGCGCGGCTGTCGATACCTGCCACGCGGCCGTCGTCAAATTGATCGCCACGGGCCAACCGATCTATGCCGTCAACACAGGTTTCGGAAAGCTCGCATCGATTCGGATCGAAGCCGATCAGCTGGTTCAACTGCAACGCAACCTGATCCTGTCGCACAGTGCAGGTACGGGAGAATTGCTGAGCGACGACCTAGTGCGGCTCATCCTCGTCATGAAAGCTGCCGCGCTGGCGCAAGGCTATTCGGGTGTACGCTGGGCGTTGGTCGAGGCGCTGCTCGCCCTCGCCAATGCCGGAGTTTATCCGTGCCTTCCGTCGAGGGGTTCGGTCGGCGCTTCCGGCGATCTTGCGCCGTTGTCGCATATGGCGGCGGCGCTGATGGGTATCGGCGAGGTACGGCATCGCGGCAACATCCTCCCTGCGGCGGAAGGATTGCGCCACGCGGGACTGGAGCCGATGACGTTCGGACCGAAGGAAGGCGTTGCGCTCATCAACGGTACCCAGGTCTCGACCGCGCTCGGTTTGGCTGGCCTGTTTGCCGCTGAAGATGTCATGCGCGCAGCGCTGGTAACCGGAGCGCTCTCGCTCGAGGCTTGTCGCGGCAATGACGCTCCGTTCGATGCGCGCATTCACGCCGTGCGACGCCATCGCGGACAGCGCGACGTCGCTGCGATCTACCGTCGCCTGCTCGCCGGCAGCCCTATTCGGAGCGCGCATCGCTCCAAGCTCAAGGTGCAGGATCCGTACTGCATGCGTTGCCAGCCCCAGGTGATGGGCGCATGTCTGGACAATCTGCGGTATGCCGCCAACACGCTGGCGATTGAGGCCAACGCCGTCTCCGACAACCCGTTGGTATTTCCGGAACAGGCTGAGGTGTTGTCGGGTGGAAATTTCCACGCCGAGCCGGTAGCGTTTGCCGCCGACATCATCGCGATCTCGATTTGCGAGATCGGTTCGTTGTCGGAGCGTCGTCAGGCGATGTTGATCGACGCTGCCCTGTCAGGCCTGCCGGCCTTTCTGATCGAGAATTCCGGTCTCAATTCGGGATTCATGATCGCGCAGGTAACGGCCGCTGCATTGACGAGCGAGAACAAGATGCTCGCTCATCCCGCCTCGGTCGACTCTATTCCGACATCCGCCAACCAGGAAGACCACGTCTCGATGGCGTGTCACGGCGCATATCGACTGGGCCAAATGGCGGACAATGCCGCGGCGATCGTTGCCCTTGAGTGGCTTGCGGCCGCGCAAGGCGCCGACTTTCACAAACCGCTCGAACCAGCCGCTCCGCTCGCGGAGGCCGTTCGGCTGTTGCGCAACGAGGTACCCCGGCTGGAGCACGATCGCTACTTCGCACCCGACATCGCCGCAGCAAAACGCCTGCTTGTCGCCGGTGCGATCGGTGATCTCGCAGCCGAATCGCTTTTTGATGAAACAGTCGCCTGACTGCCCGGAACGGAAGGTCCGATATCGATGTGGATTAGTCATATTCCCTATGCAGAGGCCAGTGGCCGCTTGAAGGCCCTCTATGACCGGATCAAGGGACCGGACGACAACGTCGACAACATCATGCTGGCGCACAGTCTTCGGTCGCACAGCATGGAAGGCCATATGGCCCTCTACAAATATGTGCTGCATCATGCGTCCAATACGACGCCCAAATGGTTTCTCGAAACCCTTGGTGTCTATGTAAGCCAGCTCAACGATTGCGCTTATTGCGTCGATCATCATTTCGCCGGTCTGAAGCGACTGCTCAAGGATGAGCCTCGTGCCGTCGCCATTCGGCATGCACTGCTGTCCGGCGTATTCGAAAATGCCTTCACTGAATCCGAAGTCGCCGCGCTTCGGTATGCCGATGTTCTGACGCGGACGCCTCGTGCGCAGGACGCGCTACACGGCCTCGTAAGTGCGATGCGGCGCGCGGGTATCGACGACGGGCGGATCCTCGAAATCAATCAGGTGGTATCGTACTTCAACTACGCCAATCGCACCGTGATCGGTCTTGGCGTCACTGCAGACGGCGACATTCTGGGCATGTCCCCGGGAAACTCGGAAAATCCGGATGACTGGTCGCATGGTTGAGCGTGTGGTCACGCCGCGGATTCGACGCCTGGAGATCGTGCCGCCGCAGGCCACGCCACCCGATCTCGGGGCCGGGCTGCCGGTTCGCAGCCTCCACCTCAATGAATCGCCATTCCCGCCTGCTCCCGCCGTGATCAAGGCGATGCAGCAGGCAGCCGCAGCGCTAAACCGCTATCCGGATCATGATGGCAAGCAACTCGTCGCCGCGCTCGCCCTGCGCACCGGTGCTGCTCCGGACAAGATCGTCATCGGATCGGGTTCAAACGAGTTGTTATATACCAGCGCAGATATCTCGCTCGACCAGAATGACGAGGCTATCGCGCCTACTCCCGGTTTCCCGACCTATGCCAAAACAATAGCGATGCGCGGCGCGGTTCATGTTGGGGTTGCCGTACGCAAAGACGGCGTGGTCGATATCGACCAGACGCTGGCCGCCGTGACATCGCGGACGCGGCTGGTGTTCGTCGCTTCGCCGCACAATCCGACCGGCGGCTTGCTGGCGCAGGCTGAGATCGAAAAGCTCGTCCGCGAACTCCCCGACGATCTATTGCTGCATTTCGATGAAGCTTATTATGAGTTCGGCCGCCATGCCGGAGGGCCGGAAAGCCTGCCGCTGCTGGCGCGCCGGCGCGGACCATGGATCGCAACGCGCAGTTTTTCCAAAGCCTATGGCCTTGCTGGCGCCCGCATCGGCTATGGAATTACCAGTTCGAGAGAACTTGCAGATGTCTACCGCAAAATCAGGGTCAATTTCAGCGTCAATGCGGTTGCGTTGGCTGCGGCCACCGTGGCGCTCGATGAGACAGCCCATCTGGCAGAGTTGCTCGAGCACACCGCAACGGAGCGACAGCGCCTGGCGCTCGGGCTCAGGCAGGTGGGGTTCCATGCGCTGCCGAGCGCCGCGAATTTCGTCACGGTGATTGCGCCGCGACCTTGCGCCGCAATTGCTGCCGCACTGAAGGAAGAAAACATCTTCGTCCTGCCATTTCCATGGCCGGGGACGCCGGGCGCGCTCAGAATTACCATCGGGTCGCACGACGATACCACGGCGTGTCTTGCGGCGATCGGCCGGATCGTAAAGACGATATGACGGACCTTGTAGCCACTTTCCGCGAGCTGGTCGGAAATGACGGCGTGCTGGATCGCGCTGAGGATATTGCGGGCTATCGGGGTGATTTGGCGCATCCGATCGATGGCGACGTGCGCTGCGTTGTTCGGCCGCGCACGACCGAGCAGGTTTCTGCTGTTGTCAGGACATGCGCGGCCGCGGGTGTCGCATTGACGCCGCGGGGCGGAGGCACCGGGTTGGCTGGAGGTGCAACCCCGGAGCATGGACGATCGAGTGTCGTTATCTCGTTCGAACGCATGCGCGAAATCCGGGCAGTCGACACCGTCAGTGACGTGATGGTTGTGGAAGCCGGCTGCACGCTGCATGGCGCGCGACAGGCAGCCGCGGACGCAGGGAGGCTGTTGGGGCTCGATCATGGGGGTGCATCGAGCCAGATCGGCGGCAATCTGTCGACCAATGCAGGCGGAAACAACGTGCTTCGCTACGGCATGGCGCGTGATCAGGTGCTGGGGCTCGAGGTCGTGCTGGCTGACGGCCGTGTGATTTCGCAACTTTCGGCGTTGCGAAAGGACAATGCAGGTTATGATCTGAAGC
>JAQSDT010000104.1 GCA_029946075.1 bacterium
TAATTTCCGGTTTGCGCAAACTGCCATTGAGCGCTCGCACTCAGTGCAGCGTAGGAGCCAGCTCCCAATGAAACGTCGGTCCAGCTGAAATCGGTGTTGTTGAGCTTGTAGAGCTTGCTGGCGGTACCGGCGAAGGTGACGACAGTCCCATCCGACTTCAACGCGTAAAACGCGCCGCGACAGGCAGCCGGCAACGCCGCCGCATAGGTCGACAGGCCGGGAAACGGACCATAGCCGTCACCACGCGGAATTACGTTGAGAATGTTTCTGGTGGCCTGACCTTCGAAATCACTCACGTCCGGGCGATAATCGCCGATGGAAAGAAGCGGCATTAGTCACCCTCCCAGTTCTCGAACTGCTTGATAGCGGGCACCCAGATCCCGGCCTGCTTTCCTGCCGCATCCCAGGACCGAGGTTGCACAGGCTCCGTTATCCACGCATTCCCTGCTGTCGCGCTGGCTTTCCAACTATCGGCCTCGAACGGCCGCGGAAACCAGGCCTCGAAATCCCGTGTGAAGGAAGTCTCCAGGCCCGTAACGACGTACGCCCCCGATCCGGATAACATCGAGGCGCCGACCACAACGGGGCTGGGCACCAGGACGTAGGCCGCTGTGGAAGCCACCAACTGCGTAACCAGCGACGCCGGGGTTCCGGTAACCAGACCAACGCCGGCATTCGCAGATAATCCAATGGGGAACGCCGACGCCCCGCCGATCACAAGGTAACTTGCAGGCGCCGCCGCGAGCGCACCTTTCAGTGTTGCCGCACCGCCGGTCATCGCAAAGGAGGCGGCGCCGCAGCCCTGCAACACCTTGAAGGTCCCGCTCTGCCCCGTGACCGCATGGGCCCCCGCGCCTGCGGGCAGAATGGTATTGGTCAACCCGATAGATGAGAGCTGCCCGAGCGCAAGCCGCCCGAGCGAATCGAAACCGAGGAGTGACATCTAGATCAGCCTCGCACTGAACCCCTCGACGAAGGTGAGCGCCTGCACGTTTCCGGTAGCGGCAGCCTCCGCCGAATACACGATCTGGCTGTCCGAGACTGCGTTCGCCAGGACGAAACTCGCCGGATCGGAACCCCGGATGTTGCTGGAAGACCCTGTCGTAATACGCGTTCTGCTCGGCTGGGTCCGCATCGGGACCGCAAGCGACGACGTGCCGGCGACCCGCACGTTGGCGGAAGCAGCGTAACCCTCGATACTCCAGGTGAACTTCTGCCAGTACCGCATGCATTTGATCGTCTCGAGGGCCGGCTCCGGCACCTGAAACACCGGCGCGGTGTCGCCTTCATAAAGCCCGACGTCAAACAGTTCGAACACGTTGCCGTTGGTGCCCATGAAGTTGAACTGGCTTGATGTTCCGAAAAAGTTTCCTGCCGTCCAGGCCCCGGCGCTCGCCTGGTAAGTCGAGCCGCACATCAACGTCCACATGATGCTCATGCTGAGCGAGTTGTCCGTCGACCAGCTGCCCGTGGTGTCTCCCGTCAACGCAATGGCCTTGACGACGTCGCTGTTCGCCTCGCCGGCAGAGATACTGTACTCGCCCACATAGCTGCGCGCACCAGATCCGTTCCGGAACGAGACGCCATACGTCCCTTGCGGCGCCCTGACGCCGAACTGGAGAATGAACTGCTTCGCGCCGGCATTGAACTTCAAGTCAGCAAGCTGGTTGCCTTCGATTGCGGTGAGGATGCCGCAATAGTCGGAGGCACCGACCGATGCATCCGCCGTGCTGCAGGTCACGCGAAGCCGATTGGGCGAGCCCGACGGCGTATAACTGGCCACTTGCTGGGCGGATTGCGTGCCGGCGTTGGAGAATCCAAGGCAAAACATTTCGACCGGGTAAGCGAACGAGGCCGTCACGGAACTCGAACCGTTCTGCAACGACACCATCATGGCGCCGTTGATCAGAAAATTCTTCTTCAGTGCGTCAAGATTCGAGCGGCCACGCGCCTTCTGCAAGTAGGTCCAGCCGTTCGCCTCCTCGACGGAGATGAGATCTGACTTCAGCGCCACGATGGCAACTTGCGGAACAGTGGAGAAGTTGATCTTCGAAGTCGTTCCGGACGAGTTGAACAGCACGGTGGTACGGGTGAGCACGCCCGTACCGTTGTTGTAGGTCCCTTCCCCCAACTCCCACTGACTCAAGTCCGCGCTCTCGGCGCGGTATTTGTAGAGCCTGCCGTTAGTGACATTGGCGGACGCCGGGCTCTGGTAACCGTTCACCACGGAGGAATAGGTCCAGTCCGTAGTGCCGCCGGCCGTCGGGTTGAATCGGCACGCGTCGAGAAAAGCTGCCATGTCAGGTAATCGTCAAAATGCCGTTGGTATGGTCAAGAGCGACAGTGAATGAGTTTCCGTTGGTCAACGTGATCGGCGTGCCGTAGTCCCACCACCCGATGAGCGGCTTGGTCGCGGAGGTGAAATTGTAGAGCACCACATATTGAAAGGGCCCGATCGAGCCACCCGATGCTGTCCACCCCGGGTCCGAGCCAGGAGGCATGAACTTGAATACGCCCGAGGTTTGCGTACCCGTGGTCGCGCCAACCGAAGCACCGCCCGACGTGTACCCGTTTATCGTCGAAAGGTCGGCCGGAGTATTGTAGACCGTGTTGGTCACATTCGGCGCAGAGTTGGTCAGGTAGATCTTGTAGACGTGAGAGGTTCCGGACTTCATGTCGTGGAGCGCACTGGCCACGTCCAGCACGAAGCAGTTGAATTTGTTGAACGATGCCATCTGTTCTGTTTCCTAGATCACCTGGCCGGATATTCGGATCGTCATCGGTCCGGCATTGAAGGTCGACGTCAGTCCGAGGTTGTTGAGATCGCTCAACGCAGAGGTAAAGCCGAGCCCCCAGGTCTGAATACGACCGTCTTCCTTGATATACGGTGCCGACTCCAGCAGCGCGCCGTAGAGATAGACGTCCGGCGCCAGCGTCAGCAGCCAGTTCGGATCATTCTCGGCAAGCGGCGGAACAGTCCTGCGATAAACCATCTCGATCGTGTAGGCATCGTCCGGCGTCGGCGCGAGTTCGATCTCGTCGCCGAACACCGTGAAGTAACGTGGCTGCCCCGCAACGTTCGAAGTCCCGAATCGGTACTCGTCGAGTTGCGCGCCCGACTTGAAAGCAAGACAAGGCTTTCCCGTCACGCTCGATAGCCGCACACGCCGCATTGACTGGAAATCGGCCGGCAAGGAGACGAATTCCGGCTCGCTCGAACCGGGATCGACGAGCGCCGTAGCGCGCTTTTCCATCTGCCGCACGAACAGCTGCCGGTTGAATTTGGCCTCCGCCAGTTGAACGAAGGTCGGTATTCGCGCGACGAGCGTGGTATCCTGATCTCGTGCGAGATATTCGATGATCGCTGCTCGCAGCGATGCATAATCGACAATCTGAGTCATGGTAGCCTCGCCGACCAGCCTGCTTGCAGCTTCGGCCGGTCAGTACGCAAGTGCGCCCATTCCGGATCTTGGAGTTTCCCTTGCACGATCAGGTCGAACTCCGCCGTGAACATTCGCAGCGTGCGGTTGCCCCTGGCGTACTCCTCATCGAGCCACTTGACGTAGACGACATTGGGAATGCGCGCGATGTGGCGTCCCCACTCGCCGCGCTGCTCGCTCTCTCTCGCTCGCTGGTTCCACTGCAGGATAGGCTCGACATCCTGAACGTGCTCGATCGCCAGGTCCTTGCCGTTGCTGTCGAGGTGCGGCCGGATCAGAACGCCGTACATCACGACATCTCCGTAACCCAGAAGGTCCCGGCCGTGGCGGTCACCAGCCCGTTGGTTGCCGCCTTGACGGCGGCGATCCGCTGCCCGGGACTGACGATCACATACTCGATCGCATTGGCCGGAAGATAGGTATCGGCGATCGTCGCGGTCTGCGAGCCGTCGCCGATCCTGTAATGACAGGCGGAGTTCGCAACCAGACGAATCTGATAGGTCGCCGCACCAAAGGGATTGGTAGCCCCGACGCTGGAATCGTAGGCAATGGCCTGACTGATCCCGACACGGGAAGCGTGGCGCTTGGGGAAGAACGACATCAGGCGGCCCCCACGGCGATCGAGAAATACATCGGGACCGACGCGCCGGTGGCGCCGGATGGAGTCAGGACGACGACGTCGTCCTCGTTGAGGTATGTCGGCGACGGCGGCGTTGCCGAAAACACTTGACCCGCGGCAGAACCCGCTTGCGTCACCGTGAATGTCGCAAGGGTGGCGGCATTTGCAGAGGCGGTGATGGTGCCGTCTGCAGTGGTAATCGCGCCACCGAGGACACCAGCCACCTTCAGAAGGCGGCATCTGAAGGGAACGCGGATATAGGCCGCGGCAGGCGCGGTGCCGCACGAAGGCGTATAGGCCGTCAAATCGGCGGTATTGAACGTACGATTGCCTGGAAGCGGCATGTCTCAGGTCTCCGGTTCGGGGATGCACTTCGCCGCTCCGGACTGGCTTCGATGGCCAGTCCGGCTTCGGCATGTTCGGATCTTGCAAGTCGGACGAAGCGTCAGGACGTGGTGTTATCGAACACGCCGCCTGACGCCTTCTCGTTGCGCGCAACGAGGGCATACTCGGCGAGGATCTGGCGACGGTCGGAGTCGCCGGTCTTGGCAAGCGGGATCGACGTCATGTTTCGCCCGTTGAGATAGGCGACCGCCCATTTGTCCATCTCGAGCACCAGCACGTCGCGCGGCCGCTGGAAGCGGTTGGCAACCACCTTGAGCTTTCCGAAATCGGACTCGTAGGCGTCGACCGAAGCCACGATCTTCTTGGACTTCGCCTCTTCGATTGCCGTCGATCGGCCAGTGAAGGTCGAGAACACCTGCTTGTTGAAGGCGCCGGTCATGATGGTTCCGGGCTTGCCGCCATTGGTCCAGATCGAGGACAGCACCGATTTCAGCCGCGCTTCGGTGAACGCAATCTGGGAGCTGGCATCGGTCCGGGTGCCGGTACCGTCGATGGCGGCCGGATCGGCAGGCGAGCCGGCCGTTCCCTTCGACGTGTTGCTCGCGATCCACGACAGGATCGAGGCGGTCTTGCGGGGCGTGCTGGTATTGCCGGCAACCTTGGCCTGGTTGGTACCGACCAGAATGCTCTCGATATCGCGCTTCAGTTCGAGTCCCTTCAGCATCTCCTGATAGGCCAGCTCGTTGTCGCGGCCGGAGTGATCGACCGCCTGCTGCGTGCCCGACACCTGCGCCATCTTGTAGGAAATCTGGCACAAATTGCCGAGGCGAACCGTCGGGACCAGCGCATTGGCGCTGGGGTCGTCGCCTTCGAGCTGAGCATTGGAGGTAGACGCCGGCGCCAATGCCTGCGTCTGCCATTCATGGTTTACCGCGGTCGCCTTTTCCTTTTCGGCCGCACTCATGAAAGGGGTGTCGGTCGGATCGATACGATAGATCATGTCGCTGAGATCTTCGCGGTTGCCGACAGCAGAATAGGTCGTGATTGTATTGGTAGGCAGAGCCATTTTCAGGTCCTCATGATGCCCGATGCCACGGCGCAGGGCGCACTCACCCTGGTGAGCACGACAAGCACCGATGGCATCCAGGTCTGGTTGCTTTCAGCGGGATCATGTCTCGGATCGCGCGATCGCGCGGAAGCCAGCTTCCGGTTCGGCATACGAGACATCGTCGCCGGGTGCCCGCGTCTTGCGCGGGGTCGGCGTTGGAATGTTCTCTATTTATTTTCTGAAGTTACCGAGATCGAAGCCTCGGCTAGCTGCAATTCGAAACGAAGCAGCAGAATCGGAGCGATATCCGATTCAAAAAGCCCGCGATCACTTGCGTGTCCGCGGGCTCGAAACTCTTGCGATGTTGATATTATGCTGCTGATTTGCCCGACGTGTCAAGTTTTGTGGCCTTGTTCACGATCCATGTCAGCCGACAAGGAAACCACCATCGAAAATCAGCGACTGGCCTCTTTCGTCGATCAGCGCTTCTTCGCTCACAGGATTCCAAACCTTTTCTTCCGATCGGCGACCTGCGCCAGTTCCTTCAACTCGGCTTGCGCCAGCTTTCCGTTGGCGACGACGGCTGCCAGGTGATCGCGTACCTTGCCAACGACGTTGATCGCAAGAAACAGTTTCTCGCGCCCCGGCACGTCTTCGATCGTGGTACTCCGCCAGGCCGCGGTGTAACTATCTTCAAGCGCGCGAAAGGCTGCGGTCAACAGTTCGTTGTCGAGCAATTCCTGCGCGCGCAATGCCTGCGCTGCAGATCGATCCAGGCTGGTTTCCTCAGACATCGGCCGATCCCCTCTCGTGATGCGCCTGCGTGTGCGGCGCCTCTTGCTGCTCGGCCGCCGCCCTGAGGTGTGCGTCGAGCACCTTCATCCTGGCATCGAGATCTGCCTTGATCCTGGCAAGTTCGATTTCCGCCTGCATCTTGACCTGCTGGTGAATGGCGTCGTTCTGAGCCCTCTGTTGCTCGGCCTGCGCCTTGTGGGCGGCTCCCATCTGATCCGCCTGCGCCCTCGCCTGGAGCGCCAGCAATTTTGGATCCGGCGGCGGCGTTGGCGGCGCCGGCGGCGGATGCAGAAGCTGACCGGTCTGCGGGTTGATCGCGCCGGGGTCGTTGAAGAAGCGCCCCGGATTCTTGTGTCCCATGATCCGCGTCAATTCCGTCGCGGTGTTGTAGAGCTCGCGATCTCCGACCATGTTGACCTTGCCGCCGGCGATCAGTTCTCTTTGGATATTGGCGAGCGCCATCAGCTGCGCGAATTGTTGCGCCTTACCGCCGGTACCGAGTCCGACATTGATGGTCATGTCCTCCCGCGTCTTCCACGCGCGCGGGTCGATTGCGACCCACGCGTTGCGCAGCCGCACGGTCTGTTGCTGTTGGCCGTGTTTGCGGATCGTGCCGTGCAACAGCGCAAAGATATCGCGGATGCCTTCGGCCATGATCCGTGCGATCAGCTTGATCCGCATCTGCGAGGCCGAGAACATCTGCGCTACCGCCGTCGCCGACTGGTTCTGCAGCACATTGGCGTCAATCCCCTGCGACTGCCGCGACAAACCGGTCCGCGTCTCGAGTTCGGCGTCGATATACTGCATCATCGGATAGATCGACGAGGTGATGTCAGGCACCACCTGCCAGTTCAGCCCGCCTGCCGTCTTGGTGCGCACTACCCCGCCCGGCCGCGACACCAGGAGATCGTCGAGCGTATTCGGACCGGCATTGGCCTCTGAGACTTCCACCCGCGGATTGTTGTGCAGATAGAGATTGTCGAGTGCGCCGCGCTTGAGAGCCGTCTTCTCCCGTTGCAGCGGCATCA
>JAQSDT010000105.1:0-2174 GCA_029946075.1 bacterium
AAATTTCGCCTGACGGTCGAGGTCGAGACTCCCGCCGGACGGAGGTCGGCATCGGGGGTCCTCGCCGTACATCCTGATCGTGGCTACGCCCGCGGCGGCAAGACCCGCACCGTCGGCGACGCCCTTTATGTCGATCTCGGCGGGCCCAAAAACCTCGTCGCGCTGCTGGCGCATATCGACAACGGCAAGATCGACCCCGACGCCGTCAATTACGTCGCGCTGCGTGCCTATATCGCGGCCAGCGGCAAGCGGATCCCCTTCAGCGTGATGAACACGCTGTCCGGTATCGTGCCGGTCAAGGGCGAACTGGTGCCGGTGCTCGTGACCTTCGCCGATCCGGCCAACCCGGGTTCAGCGCGCTTAGTTTCGCCTGACGACGCCGAGGCCGTGCTCGGACAGGGCTATCGGCTGCAGGGAATCACCGCCGAGGTGGTACCGAATGGATATTGGCCGATCGACTTTGGCGGCATTCTGGGCGAGCCCGTCACGCGCGGCATCGTGGCGAAGCTGCCGTGGCTCACGGGGGCCGACGACCCAGGTGCCCAAAATGCGGCCACCAGGGCGCTGCAGGCGGTCGGTTTGCCCGGAGTCGAGGGGGGGACTGCCCGGGAGACCTTCATCCGAAAATAGCGGGGCAGGGTCGCGGTGCGCTGCGGGATATTGCTCCGCAGCCCCCATGCAGGCATGATCGTCCAAATTCATGGCCCAACCCAGAAGATCCTTGCACAGGACGATGACAGCGGAAAATTGGCGATGAGACGGCCCGTGGTCGGTGTGATCGGGAACGCGCATCGCGTCGAAAACCGTTTCCAGACCCAGATGGTCGGCGAGCGCAATCTGCGCGCGGTCGCCGAGGTCGCGGATGCGCTGCCGCTGATGTTTGCCGGCTCGCCCGAGATCACCGATATCGGCGCGCTGCTCGACGTCGTCGACGGGGTGGTGCTGACGGGCGCCCGTGCCAATGTTCATCCGACCCGTTTCAAGACCGAACCGCACGAGCGGCACGAACCTTACGATGTCCACCGCGACGACGTCGCGCTGGCGCTGGCCGAGGCCTGCGTCGCCCGCGGCGTACCGATCTTCGGCATCTGCCGCGGCTTGCAGGAAATGAACGTCGCTTTCGGCGGCTCGCTGCATCCGGAAATCCGCGAGATTCCCGGCCGCATGAACCATCGCATGCCGCGGCTGGAGAACGGCGAGATCCATCCCGATCCGACCGTCGTGTTCGCCGACCGGCACGACGTCAACCTGACGCCGGGCGGTGCGTTTGCGACGCTGCTTGGCTGCGACACCATCCGCGTGAATTCGCTGCACGGGCAGGGCATCCTCGACCCCGGCGAGCGCGTCGTGATCGAAGGTGTCGCGGAGGACGGTACCATCGAGGCGATCAGGATCGCGGACGCGCCAAGCTTTGCGCTCGGTGTGCAGTGGCACGCGGAATACGATCCGCAGCGCAATCCGATCAACCGCGCGCTGTTTCAGGCGTTCGGCGAAGCGCTGAAGGCGCACAGGCGGGCGGGGTAGGCGGCGTTGCCTCGCTCAGAGTTCACAGCTCGACATATTCAACGCCTTGCGCAAGCCGCCGAACGCGCTGAGCCTGCAGGATTCGGCGTTGGCGACGGCCTTCGGGCGCTCGGGAACAGGCGGGTGCTTGATCTCGGCGATCTTCGGCCTCGGCTTGCCGACGGCGGATGTCTCGACCTTCTTCGGTTTGGCGACCGGCTTCGGCCTGGCTTCAGCGCGACGAGGAGCGATCGCCGGCGCCTTGGCGACGGGCGACGGCCTCGCAGCTGGCGGCGGCGCAGGTTCTTCAGCGCGGGCGACCGGCGCGGCGGGCGCAGCCGCCGGAATCGGTTCGACCCGGGTCGCTTCGATGCGGGTTGTCTCGGTCATGGAGATCTCGCGATGCAGGCTCGCGACTTCGAGCCGATCTGTCTTCGCCAATACGTTGGCTGGACTGGCGGCGTCCGTGGTCATGGCGATCGTCGGCGGCTCGGCCGCGGCGACCTTGCGCGGCGGCGTGTTGAGTTCCATGACGGTCAGGACGCCGATGCCCAGCGGGATCAGCAGACCCACCAACAGCATTCTCAGCATGATGTTCACCCGAACAGGTTTCGTGCCGGAGAAATCCTCCGCTCCAATGCGGCAGCTTGGCGGCGGGCCGGTTAACAGGA
>JAQSDT010000105.1:2184-7228 GCA_029946075.1 bacterium
GCGCGCGGGACGTCTTTGCTGACAGGGTTAACGGGCGGGGCGGCGTTGCGCCCCCAACCCGGCTGTGACCCCTTCACCACACCCGGCGGCAATTGCGCGCGCGGACGCAGCCCTGACTTTTTCCGGCCGCGGTTCTGCCCCGATTGGATTCGGACTTTAGCGCGCAATGATTTTCGGCTTGGGCTGGGGCGCAGGTTGGGGATCGCAGCATGTCTATCGAGCGCTTCTGTCCGTCGTGCGTTGAAACCGGAACGGACCGCGCGCCGGCGCGAGGCGAGCGTACCGGCAGGATCGTTCGCTGGCTTGCCGTCAGCGCCGCAGCGGCATCGCTCGCGGCCTGCGCGCAATCCTCGAGCGTCACGCAGAAGTCCGGGCTGCGCGCCAGCCGGACGGCGTCGCTGGATCACGACCGGGCGGCCGCGCCTTCGATCAAACGCCGCGTGGCTGCGACGCGGAAACAGAGCCCGTCCGCATCGCGCGAGACCGTCTCGCATGGCGTGGCGAGCTTCTATACCGAGGGCACGAAGACCGCGAGCGGCGAAAAATTCGACACGACGCAAATGACCGCGGCACATCCGACCTTGCCGTTCGGAACCAGGCTGCGCGTGACCGACGTCGGCAGCGGCAAGTCCGTAACCGTTCGCGTCAACGATCGCGGCCCGTTCGTGCCCGGCCGCGTCGTTGACGTTTCCTATTCGGCGGCCAGCGCGCTGGGGATGGTCGGAAAGGGCGTTGCCAACGTCAAACTCGACGTGGTCGATTGACGCGGCCTCACTTCGCAACCCGCAATTTCGAAATCGACGTACCGATCTGCGCGAATGCGGCGTTGATCTGGCTCGGGTCGGTCAGCATGAAGAAGTTTTGCGAGCCGCTCGCGCAATAGGGCAGCACGGCCGATTGGCCGGCGCCGTCGGTGTCGATCTGCACGGTGTAGAGCGTGACGCCGCCGGCCTTGACGTTGTCGCACAGCGCCTTCATGCGGTTGTCGACCGACGTGCTCTGGGACGACAGGTCGCCGTACCAGCGATCCCCGGTGTTGAGACCGTCGGTGAAGAGCACGACGATGTGCTGGTAGGTGGAGCCGTCGGCCGGCTCGGCAGGCGCATTGAGCGGATTTTGCTGCAGCAACGACAGCCAGGCCCACTGCAACCCGATGGTCTGGTTCGTTGCACCTTGCGCCGTCATCGAGTCGATGGTGCTGTTGATGGTGGTCCAGCTGTACGTGAGCGGCAGGAGCGGCACGGGGCAATATTGATCCTGATCCGCGACGAAATAGGTCGAGTACGAACTGGGGATCGTGCTCTTGGTGTCGTAGCTCTGATCGCGATCGGTCACGCAGCCGTTCCATTGCGAGTGGCTGGGGCTGCCGACGGTGTGGGTCCAGTTGTAGCCGCGACCGGTGCATTGCGCCATCGTCAGCCAGTAGCCGTTATCGCAGTAGGTGTACCACGGCGTGCCCGAATTCGAATAGTTCTTGGGGTCCCAGGTGTCCCAGCGAAGCCAGCTCGCACCCACGTTCGACGTGCCGACGTTAACGTCGAGGGCGAATGGAATGACGGAGATGTAGACGTCGCCATTGTTCTTCGCCAGTGCGGAAAGCTGTGTGACGAGATTCTTCGACGCGGTCTTGAGTGAACCGATCTTGTCGCCGCTGTTCATTGAGCCCGTGTTGTCCAGCGCCAGCGCGACGCGAAGCTTGTTGATTCCCCAGCTCGTCGTGGACGAGGTATTCAAGGGCAGCGTCGGGAATCCCGCGACCTTCATGAAGCTGGTTGTGATGGATCCCGTGCCGGTCAGCTTGACGGAGGCCGGGGTCGAACCGCTGGGCGCAGTGTAGGCTGCCGTGACCGCGACGTTCTTCGCATCCTTGCTATGGTAGAGCGCGTTGAAGTAGTCGCTGGCCTTGGTGCTGATCTGGGAGCTGGTGATGGTGCCGTTGTTGAAGTCCCTCGAGACCATCAGCGAAGCGGAGTCGAGCGCCGCCTGCATCGACGAGCGCGCCGAATTGGCGCGCGTGTAATCGATCGCGGCGCCGACGAAGGTGATGATCGGCACGGCAGCGATCGCGAATAGGACCGCGATGTTGCCCGTTGTGTCGCACGCGAACTCGCGGAACGCGTCGAGTGCAATGGACCGAATTCGCATGATGAAAATGACCGAGGAGAAATGACTGCCTATTTTTGCATCATTTGAATCAAGAGCGCGTTAATTGCGGGAAAATGTGGTAGTTGGCGAGCGATGCCTCGGCCCGCTTACGCATCGATCCGATAGGGATAGTAGCGATTCGTTAACCCACTCTTCGGCGGGCGGAATCGCAGCGCAGCGTGCTCACGACCTGCTCGCGGGCATTGTCTTGCCGCGCTCGGCGAGTTTGACCATCACCTGCAGGGCCCGGTTGGTCGGCGTGGCGATGCCGAGCTCTTCGCCCTTGCGCACGACGTAACCGTTGAGGAAGTCGATCTCGCTCGGTTTGCCGCGCGACAGATCCTGCGCGGTGGATGATTTCTGGTTCGGCATGTTGGCGGGAATGCGCATGATCTGCGCGAGGATATCTTCCGGCATCGTTACGCCGCAGGCGCCGGCGACCGCGATGGCCTCCTCGACCGCGGAGGCAACGACATCCCGCGCGCCTTCGACCTGCAGCATCGGCCCATAGGAAATATCGGCGACGGCCGACAGGGCGTTGAACGCGCAATTGATGACGAGCTTGCTCCACAGCGTGACCTCGATGTCATCGGCGATCGTCGTGCCGATGCCGGCAGCGCGCAGCGTTTGCGCCAGCACATCGCTTTGCGCAGAAGCGCCGATCGCAAGATCGCCACCACCGTGATGCCTGACGTGGCCGGGTCCGGCCATCTCGCTGCCGACATAAACCACCGCCGATATCACGGATTTGCCGATGGCGGCGGCAAGGCGCTGCGCGCTGTCGACGCCGTTCTGCAGGCTGAGCACGGCGGTTTCCGGCAGCAGACGCCCTGCCAGCGACCGGCCGGCCGCTTCGGTATCGGCGGATTTGACGCACACCAGCACCAGATCGGGTGCGGCGAGTGCAGCAGTGTCGATCGCGGCTCTCGCAGGTAGATGCCCCTTGAAGGACTTGATGTCGAGCAGCAGGCCGTGGGCGTTGATGGCATCGACATGGGGTTGCCGGCCGACGAAGCTCACGTCGTGCCCGGCGCGCAGCAGCAATCCGCCATAGTAGCACCCGACCGCTCCGGCCCCGATCACCGCGATTTGCATTCGCTTCCTCACTTCGAACGAGTGAATACCGGAGGACGTCGCTAATCCGGTACGCTCGACTATCGGAAGTCCATTAGCAGGGAAGGAGCAATTGTCGAAGGCGGCTCGCGCACGAGCAGGCGATGGCGTGACCGTCGCGGCAGATCAGAAATTGCGTTGCACGCGAACGTTCACGCTGACGGTGTTCTGGTCCCCGAAGGCGTACACCGCCGCGGGCTTTGGGGCGCCCGGGCTGAAGGTCGAGGTCGAGGTCGTCAGGCCCGGGCGGCTGCTCATCTTCAAGCAAATACGAGGTGTTGTTGCCGGGATAGCCATGCCAGGGCGTGGCATAGGCGGAGGCCGATTTGCCGAGGGTGAATCCTGCGAACTGCACGAACAGCGCGCCGACCGGGAAGTGGCCGCCGGAGGGCTGATGTCCTATTCGTGGGATCTCAAGGGCGCGACCCGGAGGAACGCCACGCAGGTGGCGGAAATCTTGCGCGGAGCCAATGTCGGCGACATGCCGTATTTCCAGGAAACCAGCTTTGAACTGACGATCAACCTCAAGACTGCCAAGGATCTCGGGATCGAGATACCGGCAGGACTGGTTGCCGGCGCGGCCTCCGTGATCGAGTAAGACCGGACAGGTGGCGCGAAGCGTGGCGGCAATTCACGTCATCCCTGACCCCGTAATTGTACGGTGTGAAAAACCCGGGATTGCGAGCCCGGAGTCGGGTATTCACCGTGGCAGACGCTGGAGCAAAGCATCTCGGCCGATTTGAGCTGCGGGATCGCATGCCCATCATCTGAATACCGGTGGGGGCAATGACGCGACCAAGACGTCAGGCGCTGGCGATGATGCTGTTGGTCGTGCTGGCGTCCTGCGTTGCGGGCGCGGTGGCCTGTTACTTTCTGATTCTCGATCCATCACGCGGCGTGCTGTTGACGATCGTCGTCGCCACGCTGGCCGGCGCCGTCGCTGCCGCAGGCGCCGCGGCTTGCATGTGGACATTTCTGCTCGACGTCTCCGCAGCGGGCGCGGACGCGCGAGACGGGCCGGAGCAGCGGCGGGCCTGGCAGGCGCTGGTCGACAGCGAGCGGATGGCACAGGCCATCATTGAAGGCGCGCTGGATGCGTTCGTGCAGACCGACGAGCATTGCGTCGTTCTCTCGTGGAGCCCCCATGCGCAGGCGCTGATGGGCTGGACGTCGGCCGAGGCGCTCGGCAAATCCATCGACGAACTCGTGTTTCCTCCGCTGCAGCGCGCCGTGCACCGGCAATGGATCGAGCGTTTTCTCAACGAAGGCGAGAACAAAACGCTCGGCGGACGTTACGAGACGCCGCTGGTGCACAGAGACGGCCGGGAATTTTTTGCTGAGGTATCGCTGACCGCGTTGCGGCGTGATCGCGGTTACATCATCAACGCCTTCGTTCGCGACATCACCGCCAAGCGTGCCGCCGAAGAGCAATTGTTCCAGGCGCAGAAGATGGAGTCGGTCGGGCAGCTGACCGGCGGTATCGCGCACGACTTCAACAACATGCTGACTGTCATCACCGGCACGATCGAAATCCTGGCTGACGGCGTCAAGGACAGGCCGGAACTGGCGGCGATCGCCAGGATGATCAACGATGCCGCGGATCGTGCGGCGCAGCTGACCGCCAACCTGCTGGCGTTCGCCCGCAAGCAGCCGTTGCGGCCGCTGGAGACCGACGTCAACGTCTTCATCGAGGAAGTGGTGCAGCTGCTGGCGCCGACGCTCGGACGGCAGATCGAGATCGATGCCGCGCTGGGCGATGAAGTATGGCCGGCGCTGGTCGATCGCG
>JAQSDT010000106.1 GCA_029946075.1 bacterium
CGGCCAGAGCCACGTCATCCGCGTGCCGGTCACCGGCGCCTTTAACGCCGCCGCGGTGCTGAAGACCCTGGAAGCCCGATACAAGGAGCGCTTCGACATCGAGCTCACAGAAATGACGGCCATGCTGTCCAACCTGCGCACCACCGTGATCGGAAAGCGGGCGGCCATCGACCTGGTGGCCTTCGCACCCGAGCCCGGCGGCAGCCTCGCGGCGGCAAGGACGGGCAGCCGCCAGGTCTATTTTGACGGCGTCTGGCTCGACACGGCGCTCTATGTACGCGACGCGCTGCCCGTCGGCGCCACGGTGGCCGGACCGGCAATCGTCACCCAGCTCGACACCACCGTGCTGATCGATCCCGGCTCGATCGCCACCGTCGATGCCCTGGGCAACCTCGTGATCGCCGTCGGCGTGAGGAGCAATCATGGCGCTTGATCCGGTTACTCTCGCCGTCATCCAGAACGGCTTGCGGCAGATCGCCAGCGAAATGGACCTCGTCCACGAGAAGACGTCCTTCTCGCCGGTGATTTCCGAGGCCTTCGACCGATCGAACGGCATCTACCATCCGCTGACCGGTGAGGTCATCGCCCAGGGCGAGATGGGCCTGCCGATCTTCGTCGGCGTCATGCAGTTCACGACCCAGGCGGTGATCGAGCGGCGCAAGGACCTCGAGCCGGGCGACGTCATCCTGATCAACGATCCCTATCTCGGCGGTACTCATCTCATGGACGTGAAGATGGTGAAGCCGTTCTACTACAAGGACAAGCTCTGGGCCTATCTGTCGAATACCGGCCACTGGCCCGACACCGGCGGCATGGTGCCCGGTGGCTTCGCCACCAAGGCGACCGAGATCCAGCAGGAAGGCCTGCGCATTCCGCCCGTGAAGCTCTACCGGCGCGGCGAGCTCTGCACCGACATCGTCGATTTCGTGCTGAACAACATCCGTGTGCCCGAGGAGCGGATTGGCGACATCAAGGCCCAGGTCGGCGCCCTCACAGTCGGCGAGCGGCGCCTGACCGCCCTGCTCGACCGCTACGGCGCCGATGTCGTCGAGCAGGCGATCGCCGAGCTGAAGGCGCGCTCCGAGCAGCAGATGCGAGCTTATATCGAGAGCGTGCCCGACGGCACCTACAGCTTCTCGAGCTTCATCGACAGCGACGGCATCGTCGATGTCCCGCTGGAAATCGCGCTCGACCTCACTGTGCGCGGCTCGGAAGTGCATTTCGACTTCTCGCGCTCCAGCCCGCCCTGCAAGGGGCCGCTCAACGGGGTGTGGGCCTCGACCCAGTCGGCGGTCTATGTCGCCATGAAGCACATCTTCCCTGACGTGCCGATCAACTCGGGCTGCTTCGCGCCGCTCAGCATCGCCAAGCCCATCGGCACCTTCCTGGTCGCGGAATACCCCAGGCCGGTGGCCGGCTGCGCCTCGGAAGTGGCGCAGCGCGTCATGGAAGCGGTGTTCGGCGCCATGGGCCAGGCCATACCGGAACGCATGTTCGCCTCGCCCGCCGGCACCAGCGGTAACTTCACGCTGGGCGGCTACGACCCCGGCGAGAAGCGCAACTACATCATGTATTTCTTCTCCGGCGGCGGCTACGGCGGCTGGTGGGAGACCGACGGCCTGACCAACGGCTGCTCGACCGTCGGCATTTCCAAGACCCAGCCCGTCGAAATCCTCGAACAGCATTATCCGCTGCTGTTCGAGGAATACGCGCTGCGCGAGGGATCCTCCGGCGCCGGACGGCACCGCGGTGGCTACGGCGTCAACTACCGAGTGCGGCTGCTACGTGGCAGCGCCAAGGCGTCGTTCCTCATGGATCACGGGCGCGAGGGCCCACCAGGCCTGATCGGCGGCGCGCCGGGGGCGACGAACGAACTGCTGGTGCGTCAACACGGCGTGACCACGACGCCAGAGCACCTGTCGAAGGGCGAGGGCTACGAGCTCGAAGTCGGCGACTGGGTCCAGGTCCGCACGCCCGGCGGCGGCGGCTACGGCATTCCCAGCGAGCGCGATCCGGCGCGGGTCCGCCTCGACATCAAGCGCGGCTACATCACGGCAGAAGAGGCGGAGCGTTGGTATCCGTCGGCGGTCGCCGCGGAGTGAGGGCCGCTGAGTAAGGGTGTGGGGAATAGTCAATGCTGAGTAAGGGTGTGGGGAATAGTCAATCGAAGAGGGAGATTAGGGTCATGGGCAAGAAGCGACTGATAACGCGCCGCACGGCGCTCTCCGGCATGGTTGCCGGCGCCGGCATCACCATCTATGCGCCACGCCTCTCGGCCCAGTCGGGCGAGATCGCGATCGGTGCGATGGTGCCGATCACGGGGCCGTTCAACGTGTCGGGCCAGCAGTATCACTTCTCGCTGCAGATGGCGCAGGACGACATCAACGCCAAGGGTGGTGTCGCCGGCAAGAAGCTCAAGATAGTCTTCGAGGACGTGAAGGATTCCAACAGCGTCGCAGTGAATGCCTATCTCAAAGTGGTGCGGGATATCAATCCGCCATTCATCTTCCTGTCGAGCTACACGACACAGAATCTCGCCACCGAACCCGAAGTCACCAAGGCGCAGATTCCGGGCATGTATGCCGGCGGTGGCGACGCCATGCATCTGAAGAAGAATCCCTGGCTGTTCCGCATCCGGCCGTTTGACGGATTGCAGGCCCTGGCGCTGGCCAAGCAGGCGACCGAAGGTCTCGGCAAGAAGAAGATTGGAATCATCTATGTCCAGAATGATTTCGGTCAGCCCGGCGCGGCGGCGGCGGAGAAGATCGTCAAGGCGGCAGGCGCCGAAGTCGTCGGCATGGAGGCCTACGCCTTCACCGATAACGACATGTCCGCGCAGCTCCAGAAGCTCAAGAACGCCGGCGCCGACTGCCTGATCTGCATCTCCTACGGCAAGGACGGAGCGCTGGTACTCAAGCTCGCCAAGGAGATGGGCCTCGGCCTGCCAATTGTTGTCTCCTCGGGCGTGTTCGTACCGGCGGCACGCAACCTGATCGCACCCGACGAACTCGCCAACGTGTACGGCGTCATGGACGCCGATCTCAGCCCGCAGCAGGGCGTCGCGGTCGCCGACTATGCCAAGCGTTTCAAGGAGCGCTTCAAGATCGACCCGGATCCGTTCGGGTCCTGTTACTACGATGGCGCCATGATCCTGAAGCAGGTGATGGACCAAGTTGGCCCCGACCGAGTAAAGATCCGAGACGGGCTGAAGGCGCTGAAAGACTATAAGGGCATTACTAACGTCTTCACGACCGATGCCGACGGCAACATGGTGCATTCGCTGGCCGTGTTCTCGATCAAGCCGGGAACGCGGGACTTGGTGTTCATGCGCACGATCTCTCCGTGAAGAGGATTCCCCGGCCTCTGACGGTATCGGGGGTGTCGTGTCCCAACAGCTGATTCAGCTGATCGTCAGTGGCATTGCCGTCGGCTCGGTCTATGCGCTGGTGGGGCTTGCCTTCATCCTCGTGAACGAGGCGACCGGTGTCGTGAACTTCGCCACCGGTCAGTTCGTCACGATCGGCTGCTTCTTTGCCGTAACAACGGTCATCCAGATGGGGTTGCCGCTTTTCGTGGCCTATCCCGCGGCGCTGCTTGCGATGGCGGTGTTTGGCGTCGTCTTCTACGCGATCGTCTTTCGTCCCCTGCAGGATCGTTCCGTCGTCACCGTGATCATCGGCACGGTGATGATCGGCATCGTCATCCAGAACAGTGCGCTCATTACTTGGGGGTCGGTACCTTTTCGGCCGCGCTCGCCCTTCGGTCGGCAGATCGTCGATGTGTTCGGCGCTGCCATCTCGGCCCATGCGCTGTTCGTCATCGCCGTTGCCTTCCTGCTGATCGGCTTACTCTATGGCCTGATCTATCGCACCTCGATCGGCGCGCGCATGCGGGCGGTGGCGCAAGACCGCGACGCCGCGCGCCTGATGGGCATCGGCGTCGACCGCATTTTCGTGCTGACCTGGGTGATCGCCGGTCTCCTCACCGGCACCGCCGGCATCCTGGTCGGCCCGATGTGGTTCGCCGACGTTAACATGGGCGACCCCATCGCCCTGAAAGCCTTCGCCGCCATCATCATCGGCGGCTTCTCCAGCGTGCCGGGCGCCATCGTCGGCGGTATCTTGGTCGGTCTCGCCGAGATGCTGGGCGCCGCCTACATCTCGTCGGCCTACAAGGACGGCTTGGTATTTCTGGTGATGATCCTGTTCTTGCTCGTGCGGCCGCAGGGCATCTTCGGCGAACGTATCGGGCAGCGCGCATGATGAAGGACCGGCGCATGCGAACCGCCCTGCTCGCCGCAGGGGCCGCCTTCCTGCTAGCGCTGGTGTTGCCCTCCTTCATCAGCGGCTACGGCATCCGCATCCTCAACCTGGCGCTGATCTCGGCCATTGCCGTCATCGGCCTCAACTTCGCCTTCGGCTATGCCGGGCTGATCACGCTGGCACAGGCGGGCTTCGTCGGCTGCGGCGCCTATCTGACGGCCATCCTGTCGACGACGCTCGGGCTGTCACCGTGGCTCTCCATCCCTGCCGCCGTGGTCGGCACTGGGTTCATCGCGGTCGTCATTGGCCTGCCGATTCTGCGGCTGAAGGGCCATTACCTCGCCCTGGCGACGCTCGGCTTCAACGTCTCCTTCGTCATCGTCGCCACCAACTGGAAGTCGGTGATGGGCGGCACCGACGGCATCTCGGGCATTCCCGCGCTTGACCTGCCCGGCTGGCCCATCGCCAACGACCACCGATACTACTATGTGCTGTGGACGGCGCTGGCGGTCGCCACCTGGTGCGCCTGGCGCATCCGCAATTCCCACATCGGCCTCGCCATGATCGCAGTGCGCGACGATGAGATCGCGACCGGGGCGGCGTCGGTCGGCGTCACCCGCATCAAGGTCCAGGCCTTCGCGCTGTCGGCACTCTATGCCGGCCTGGCAGGCGCGCTGTTCGCCCACATGACCAATTTCGTCGCGCCCGACGATTTCGCCCTCGGCCACTCCATCATCTATCTCGCCATGTTGATCATCGGCGGCGAAGGCTCGATCCTGGGCGCCATCGCCGGCGCCGTCATCGTCACCTTCATGCCCGAGCTGATGCGCGATCTCGGCTCCGCCTACATGATCGTGTTCGGCTGCCTGATGCTGCTGATCCTGGTCTTCCTGCCCAAGGGACTGCTCAGCCTGACCGGCGTCGTCGGGCGCCGGCTGCGGGCGACCGGCCGATGAGCGGGTGCCGATGAACGGAACCATCCTCGCTATCAACGGCCTGTCGAAGAATTTCGGCGGCGTGCAGGCCGTGCAGTCGGTGTCGCTGGCCATTCCCGCCGGCCGCGTCTTCTCGGTCATCGGACCCAACGGCGCCGGCAAGACGACGCTGATCAACGTGCTGACCGGCATCCTGCCCAGTTCCGGCGGCAAGGTGCGGTTCGAAGATCGCGACATCACCGACGCACCCGCCCATATCGTGGCCTCGGCCGGCATGGTCCGCACCTTCCAGAACGGGCGTCTCTTCCACCGCCTGACGGTGATGGAGAACGTCCTGGTCGGCGCCCATCACCTGCTGCCGCAGTCCGTCTGGTCGGCGATCGCCGGCGGCACCGCCGCGCGCCGCATGGGCGAGATCCGCGAGCGCGCCCGCGGCCTGCTGGCGACCCTCGGCCTGACGAACGATGCCGACCGGCTGGTCGGCGCCCTGCCCTACGGCCGCCAGCGCATGGTCGAGATCGCCCGCGCCCTGGTGTCCAAGCCCAAGCTGTTGCTGCTCGACGAGCCGGCGGCCGGCCTCAACTCCAGCGAAGTCGAGCGGCTGCGCGGCATCCTCGCCGAGCTGCGCACGCAGGGCCTCACGCTGGTACTGGTCGAGCACAATATGGGGCTGGTCATGCGCGTCGCCGACCGCATTGCCGTGATCAGTTTCGGGGAGAAGATCGCCGAAGGCAGCCCGGCCGAAGTCCGCGCCGATCCCAAGGTGCTGGAAGCCTATCTGGGACACGGATACCGCCATGCTGAAGATTGAGAAGGTCGCCGTCGCCTACGGCGCGATCGACGCGCTGCACGGCATCTCGCTCGAGGTCAGCGAGGGCGAGGTCGTGGCCCTGCTGGGCGCCAACGGCGCCGGCAAGACGACCCTGCTGCGCACCATCTCGGGCCTGCACCGCGCCAAGTCTGGCGAGATCCGCTTCGAAGGCCAGCCGCTCGGCCGCGAGTCGGCCGAAAGCCGTGTCAAGCGCGGCATCGCCCATGTACCCGAAGGCCGGCGCATCTTCCCCGGCCTCACTGTGCGCGAGAATCTCGACGTCGCGACCACGATCTGGCGCCGCCGCGGCATGAGCGCGGCGGGCGATCTCGACAACGTCTACGCGCTCTTTCCCCGGCTCAAGGAACGCTCCAGCCAGCTCGGCTGGTCACTGTCGGGCGGCGAGCAGCAGATGCTGGCGATCGGCCGCGCGCTGATGGCCCGGCCCAAGATGCTTCTGCTCGACGAGCCCTCGCTGGGGCTAGCGCCGCGCCTGTCGGCCGAGGTCTACCAGCGCATCGCCGACATCAACGCCAAGGGCGTGACCGTGCTGCTCGTGGAGCAGAACACGGTGCTGGCGCTGGAGGTGGCTAACCGCGCCTATGTGATCGAGAATGGCCATATCGTGCTGGACGGTCCGGCGCGCGATCTGGCCAGCCATCCGCGGGTGCGCGAGGCCTATCTGGGAGCGTAACGATATGTCGGACGTGTTGCCGGAGGGAGGCTGGCAGGTCGGCATCGACATCGGCGGCACCTTCACCGACCTGGTGGCGCTGCTGCCCTCAACCGGCGAGGTACGCTCGATCAAGGTGCCGACCCAGCGCAACGATCCCGTCGCCAGCATCAAAGCAGCGCTCGCCGCCGCCCGGCTCCTGGCCGAGGACGTAGCCGATCTCGTACACGGCACGACGCTGGTGACCAACGCCATTGTCGAGGACCGTGTCGAGCCGGTGGCGCTGGTCGCGACGGCTGGCTTCGAGGACGTGCTGGATATCGGCCGCGCCGGACGCCAGCACCTCTACCGCCTCGACCTGCCGCCGCGCCGTGCCGCGCAGGTGCCGGCGGAACGCCGCTTCGGTCTTGCCGAGCGCGTCGATCACACCGGTAGCGCGGTGCTGGTGCCCGATTCGGCCGCCATGGCCGAAATCGTGCGGCAGGTGAAGGCGGCAGGTGTCGAAACCGTCGCGGTGTCGCTGCTGCATTCCTACGCCA
>JAQSDT010000107.1 GCA_029946075.1 bacterium
TCAGCGCCGCGTCGCGCTGATCCATGTAGTCCATCACGATGAAGCCCTGCATGACGAGGCGCTTCACCACGATCAGGCCGGGCACGCCGCGCGGGCCGTGGGCGGACGGGACGCCGTCATATTGCGAGATGGCGCCGCAGCAGGCGATGCGACCGCGGTTGTTCATCTGCGCGATGCAGGCCTCGAGAATGTCGCCGCCGACATTGTCGAAATAAACGTCGATGCCCTTCGGCGCGGCCGCGCGCAGCGCCTTGAAGGTGGCGCCGTCCTTGTAGTCGACGGCGGCATCGAAGCCGAGTTCGCGGATCAGCCAGTCGCATTTGTCCTTGCCGCCGGCGATGCCGACGACGCGGCAGCCCTTGATTTTCGCGATCTGGCCGACGATCGAGCCGACCGAGCCGGCCGCCGCTGACACCACGACCGTCTCGCCTTCCTTGGGCTGGCCGACATGCAGCAGGCCGAAATAGGCGGTGAGGCCGGCGATGCCGTAGACGCTGAGAAGATGCGTCATCGGCTCCATCTTCGGCAGCTTGCTCAGGTGCTTCGCCGGTACGGCGGCGTAATCCTGCCAGCCGGTGTCACCGAACACGAGATCGCCGGGTGAAAGTTCGGGCGCCCTGGATGAGACGACTTCTGCCACGCTGCCGCCGGCCATCACGGTGTTGGCCTCAACCGCGGCGCGGTAGGTGGCGCCGTGCATCCACGCGCGGTTGGCGGCGTCGAGCGAGATATAGCGTGTCCGCACCAATGCCTCGCCATCCTTCGGCTCGGGCATGGGACCGTTGACCAGCTTGAAATGCTCAGGCCCGAGCTTGCCGCTCGGTTTCTCCACCAGCAGGATCTGACGATTGACGGCGCCGCTCATGATGCTTTCTCCCAACGCGATGCTTTTTCTGACGGTTCAAGTGCAGTTGACTGCGCATGAAGCACTCATGGCACAGATTGTGCGCTACGTGAATGCTCGGCCGCCCTGGCATTCCAGACCTTGGCAGCATGGATGCGCAATTCTGTCGCACTCTTTCTTGCCGGTCGCCAGGAAAACGGGGGGCAAGAATGTCCAGCAGGCTCACGCAATACATCCTGATCGCCATGCTGTTCCTGCGCCTGATCAGGATGATCATCGCGCCGTTGGTGTTTGCCACGCTGGTCGGCGGCATCGCGAGAGCCGTTCCTTCTGCGTGAGGCGCAGCCCTCAAAAGAAATTCAGATCCTGCGTGCGGCCGCCTTTTGCGACTGTCGCGTATTCGATCGCGAGGAATAATCCGCCGGCGACGTAGATCCTGCGCCGTTTTTCTGTGGCCAATTTCTGCGACAGCTGCACCGCATCTTCAATCGTCGCGGCGAGACGAACATCGCTTTCGGGGTTGGCGCGCTGCGCGGCGGCGGCAATCATATTCGCATCGCCGCCTTTGTGGTGCGCGGTCGTGCAGATGATGGTGTCGAATGACGGCGCCAGCGCGCCGACGATCTCGTCGGCCCTCTTGTCGCCGGATACGCCGGTGACGAGAATCCAGTTATCCGCGCCGTGAAGAGACGCCAGGCTGGCGAGCGATTGCCGGATGCCGTCGGGCGTGTGGCCGACGTCGATGACGGTGAGCGGATTTTGCCGGATTGCTTCGAGGCGCCCCGGCCAGCGGGCGTCGCGAAGGCCGTCGCGAATGGCGGCCTCGACCTGGTCGGCGGCCTTGCGCGGCTGGGCGCGCTGCAGCCAGAGCAGAAACATCGTGGCTGCGATGGCCGCATTGTTGAACTGAAACGCGCCGGTCAGTCCGAGCTCGAGGCCACCGAAATCATGATCGCCGAAGCGGAAATCGAATTGCTGCCCCGAGACTTTCGAAATCTCGTTGCCGATGGCGATCTCGTCGCGGACGAACAGTGAGGTGCAGCCGCGGCTGCGGTTATATTCGAGCAGATGCGGCCGCAGCGTTCTGCAGTTTTCGCCGTAGACAATGGTGCCCCCGGCCGCGCAGGCGTCGCTCTTGTCGGATGCGATCAGTTCGAGCGAATGGCCGAGCAATTCGACGTGTTCGAAATCGAGCGAGGTGACGCTGGCTTCACGCGCACCGACGAGGCGAACCGGATCGTAGCGCCCTCCGATGCCGGCCTCGAACACCGCGAAATCGCATTGGCGTTCCCGAAAATGCAGACAGGCGAGCGCGAACAGCGCTTCAAAGGCGCCGAACCTCTCGCCGAGATGTTCCGAAACGCTCGCAATAGCTGCCCCGACCTGCCGCTTCAGCCGTGCGAATGTTTCGTCATCGATCTCGCCGCCGTCGACCTGGATACGCTCGTTGAAGCGATAGAGATGCGGTGACGTGAACAGGCCGGTGCGCAGACCGCTGGCGCGGCCGATGCGTGCACAGATCGCCGCCGTGCTGCCTTTGCCGTTGGATCCCGTGACGACTACCGAGATGCGCTGCAGCCATGCGCGATCGATCGAGAGCGCCTCCAGCAGCGCCGCCATGCGCGCGAGGCAAATGCCGTCGCCATATTTCGGAAGGTCGAACACTACAGCAGCCCCATGGCGCTGAGCGTATGACGCCAGATAGTCAGGATCAGGTCGCCGCGACCGGAATTCTCCAGCAGCCGGATCGAGGGGTTGGAATTGACCTCGATCACAGCAATGTCGTCCGGATCGCGGCCAATGTCCACGAACAGGTCGATGGCGGCGACGCGCAGCCCGAGCGCGCGGGCCGCCTGCCGCGCCAGCGCGACCGCCCGGTCGGACGGCGCCGCCGCCAGCACCATCGTTCCACCGGCGCTGAGATTCATCCGGCCGGGAATCTCGCGCCGCTCGCCTTTCGCCGGTACGATATCGAGCGATGGGTCATCGAGCGTCAGCGCCACCGGGGAAAGACCGCGTGCGCGCAACACTTCGTTGTGGGCGGCAAGCAGGTCGCGCAAGCTCTGCACGCCATCGCCCGATACGAACGGCGGATGTTTTCGCGCACAGAAGAGCGCGTCGTCGTCGAGCAGGAACACGCGATACTCGGTTCCCTCGACGATCCGCTGCATCAGCACGGCGTCGTAATAGCGGGTCACCTCGTCGAGATAGCGCGCGAGCGCCGCCTCGCCGTAGACGGCTTGTGCGAAATCGCCGCGTGATCCCGTCAGCGGTTTGACGAAGGTCGAATCACCCAACGCCCTGAAATACGAGATCGCGTCGCTGCGTTCGTGCCCGGCCGGGCGATGCGCGTGATGGCGCGCGTGCAGGAAGAAATAGTCGCCGCCGAGCGTGGGCACGCCTGCTGCCTGCAGGATCCTGTCGGTGAAGTACTTATCGTACGCCAGCGTCGAGGCAGTGGCGTTGTTCTGCGGGTACCAGGAGCTGCGGCCGGCGCCGAACTGGATGGATTTGTTGCGCGAGGCCAGGCTGACGAGTAGTCCCGACCCGCCGTCGAGGTCTCGAAATTCCAGCCCGAGTTCGGCGCAGGCGAATTCCGCGTATACCGACTGGTCCGGATAGAAGCCCGGTTTTCCCTTTCGAAACTCGCTCGGGCTTCGCATGCGATCTCTTTTTGAAACGTTATTAATTCGGTGTAGTTGTTTATTGCCAGATCGATGCCGAATTCAGCAAGTTAATTGCGCGGGAAAGCGTTAACGAAGGCAATCGAACCTTTCTGCATATTCGAGCGACTGCCATTCCAAGTTCTCAATTGTGCGCCACGTCATATTGACTATGTGTATGCGCGGCGCAAACGACGCCGTCAGATCGCCAGTGATTTCGCGGGTTTCGGCACTCCGAACCCATCAAACCGAAACGTTCTACAGCAAGACGTCAGGATAAACGAAAAGCCATGAGCGCGTTCTATCGAGAGAAGGTTCTTTCCGTCAGGCACTGGACCGATACGCTTTTCAGCTTCACCGCCACCCGCGATTCCGGCTTCCGTTTCCAGAATGGCCAGTTTGCGATGATCGGCCTCGAGGTCGAGGGCCGGCCGCTGCTGCGCGCCTACAGCATGGCGAGCGCCAATCACGAGGAGGAGCTGGAGTTCTTCTCCATCAAGGTCGCGGATGGCCCGCTGACCTCGAAGCTGCAGAAGATCCGCGAAGGCGATGAAATCCTGGTCGGCCGCAAAGCGACCGGCACGCTGATCACCGACAATCTCATTCCCGGCAAGCGCCTCTTGCTGCTGTCGACCGGCACGGGCCTCGCCCCGTTCGCGAGCCTGATCAAGGACCCGGACGTCTACGATCGCTTCGAGACGATCGTGCTGGTCCATGGCTGCCGTCAGGTGTCCGAACTGGCGTATGGCGAGGAACTCGTCGCCAAGCTGCGCGATGACGAATTGTTCGGTCCGCTGTTGTCGGAGAAATTGCTGTATTATCCGACTGTGACCCGCGAGCCGTTCCGCAACCGCGGCCGCATCACCGACCTGATTTCCTCCGAGCAGTTGTTCAACGACATCCATCAGGCCCCGCTCGACATCGAGACCGACCGCGTCATGATGTGCGGCAGCCCCGGGATGCTGGAAGAATTGAAACAGATGTTCGAATCCGGCGGATTCATCGAAGGCAGCGGCAACAAGCCGGGCCATTTCGTGATCGAAAAGGCGTTCGTCGAACGCTGACTTTGCAGCCCGGGTGCAGCGTAGCGAAACCCGGGATTTGCGCCGCGGATCGATTTTTCCCGGATTGCGCTTCGCTCCATCCGGGCTACAGGCTTCACCCCCGTAGCCCACCCCGTCCTCTCACTGCTATAACCACTCCCGAACGCCGCGCGCCCAATCGACGCGGCGAAGACGGGAGAGCGTTTGCGTGTCGCTGCTTGAACGATCCGGCTCGGCCAAGACCGCCTTCGTGTTCGCGGGCGGCGGCAGCTTCGGCGCCATTCAGGTCGGCATGCTGCATTCACTCGCCGCCCATGGCGTCACCGCGGACATGGTGGTCGGCTCCAGCGTCGGGGCGTTGAACGGCGCGTTCTATGCCGGCGATCCCACGCTTGCCGGCGTGGAGCGGTTGGGAAAAATCTGGCGCGGCCTGACGCGGCGCGATGTATTTCCGATGAACTGGCGGACGGTGCTGAGCTTCCTGCGCCACCGCGATTTCCTGATTCCGCATGACGGCATCCGCAGGCTGATCGAGGATCACATCCCCTATCGCAACCTGCAGGACGCGAAGCTGCCGGTGCATATCGTCACGACCGACATCATTTCGGGTGACAGCGTAGTGCTGTCCGAAGGCTCCACCGCGGAAGCGATCGTTGCCTCCACCGCGATCCCCGGCGCGTTCTCGCCGATCCACTACAAGGACTACTATCTCGCCGACGGCGCGATCTCCAGCAATACGCCGATCCAGATCGCGGTGAAGAAGGGCGCGCGGCGGCTGATTATCCTGCCGACCGGGCACGCCTGCGCGCCGCGGGCGCCGCCAACCGGCGCGCTCGCCAATGCGCTGCACGCGCTGACGCTGCTGATCGCACGGCAACTGGTCAGCGAACTCGAAAGTCTCGGGCCCGAGATCGAGTATTACGTGGTGCCGCCGCTGTGCCCGCTGGTGGGATCGCCGTACGATTTTTCGCGGACCGCCGATCACATCGATCGTGCCATCGCGAGCACCGACGCGTGGCTGGGCCAGCACGGCCTGCAGCAGGGCCGGATTCCCCACGAGATGCGACCGCACAGCCATTGAAAGGCGAGGTTCGCTGCACTGCGAAATACGCGCAAGGAAACGGGCCGCTGGATGTCCGGCGAACTTTATTTGCGGTCTCGTGTCACATCCGCGAGTCCAGGGCCGTATATCGTATGGCGCTTGTTCCTCCGGTTGGCATAAGCTGCCTGCGTCACGACCCATTGGCTGAGGGATTCCATGGAAACGCTGCTGCTTCCGTTCTCGCCACGCTTCATCGTGCTGACCATTTGCGCCGTCGTCACGGCGTTGCTGCTCGGCATCGGGATCTTCGACCATAACGTCAAGGTCTGGGAAATCCTGCTGATCCCGATCTTGATTTTCGGTGCCCTCACATTGCTCGGCATTCGCGATCTCGTGCAGAAGTCGCACGCCGTGCTGCGCAACTATCCGATCTCGGCGCATATCCGCTTCCTGCTGGAAGAAATCCGGCCGGAGATGCGGCAGTATTTCTTCGAGAGCGAGAAGGACGGCATGCCGTTCTCGCGCGACACCCGCGCGGTGATCTATCAGCGCGCCAAGATGGTGCTCGACAAACGGCCGTTCGGCACCCAGGAAGACGTCTATCGCGAAGGCTACGAATGGATGAGCCATTCGATGGCGCCGAAGCCGAATGCCAAGGAGCAATTCCGCATCACCATCGGCGGGCCGGATTGCACGAAGCCGTATTCGGCCTCGGTGTTCAATATCTCGGCGATGAGTTTCGGTGCGCTCAGCCCGAATGCGGTGCGTGCCCTGAACGCCGGCGCGAAGAAGGGCGGCTTCGCGCATGACACCGGCGAGGGCGGCGTCAGCCCCTATCACCGTGAGAACGGCGGCGACATCATCTGGGAAGTAGGCTCCGGCTATTTCGGCTGTCGCAACCGTGACGGCACGTTCAACCCCGAGGAATTCGCGCGCATCGCGACCGACGACCAGATCAAGATGGTCGAGCTGAAGATCAGCCAGGGCGCCAAGCCGGGCCATGGCGGCGTGCTGCCGGCAGCCAAGGTGTCGGAGGAGATTTCCAGAATCCGGGGCGTGGCGATGGGCGAGGACTGCATCTCGCCGGCCTTTCACCGGGCATTTTCGACGCCGGTGCAGATGATGCAGTTCATCGGCGAGATGCGCAGGCTGTCGGGCGGCAAGCCCGCCGGTTTCAAGATGTGCATCGGCCACCGCTGGGAATTCCTCGCGATCTGCAAGGCGATGCTGGAGACCGGCATCTATCCGGACTTCATCGTCATCGACGGCAATGAAGGCGGCACCGGCGCTGCGCCGCTGGAATTCATGGACCATCTCGGCATGCCGATGCGCGAGGGCGTCAATTTCGCCCACAACGCGCTCATCGGCATCAACGCGCGCGACCGCATCAAGATCGGCGCTTCCGGCAAGATCGCGACCGCCTTCGACATGGCGCGCGCGATTGCGATCGGCGCTGACTGGTGCAATTCGGCTCGCGGCTTCATGTTTGCGCTCGGCTGCATCCAGTCGCTGAGCTGTCACACCGACCGCTGCCCCACCGGGGTCACCACGCAGGATCCGTCGCGCAACCGCGCGATCGTCGTGCCGCACAAGATC
>JAQSDT010000108.1 GCA_029946075.1 bacterium
GATGTTCGGCGCCATGATCGCCTCCAGCGTGCTGCACGGCACCAGCCTGATCGAGGGCGGGCTGCCGCTGTGGATGCGCGGCGTCGCACTGGTCGGCATCGGCGCCGTGATCGGCACGCGCTTCTCGAAGATCAAGACCTCGACGCTGCTGAGCCACGTCAATGCCGGGCTGGGCTCGTTCGTCGTCGCCATCGCGATCTCCGCGATCTTCGTCGCGATCGTCCTGACGACCACCAACGTCCGCTTCGCCGACGTCCTGGTGGCCTTTGCGCCCGGCGCGATGGATGCCATGCTGGCACTGGCGCTGACGCTGCATATCGATCCGATCTTCGTCGGCGCCCATCATCTGTCGCGCTTCCTGTTCGTCACCATCACGACGCCCGGCATCGTCCATCTGTTCGGACGGCCGCAGGAGGATGTGGACGATTAAAGGATTCGACTGCGTAGGATGGGTGGAGCGCAGCGATACCCATCAATCTCTGTGCATGTTGATCGATGATGGGTATCGCTTCGCTCCACCCATCCTACCAGCAGCTACACCCGCTTTGCCGCGACGATGCCCCACAGCGCGATCAGCGCCATCAGCATCGAGATCAGCACATTGTAGCCGGCGAGCGAGAGGCCGAGGAAGCGCCACTGCACCTCGTCGCAGCGGATCACCTTCACCGTGTCGAGACGCTCCAGGAGATTGCCGGCACGGCCGAGATCGACGACGGGACCGGAGCAATCGGTCGGGCCCTGCCAGAACTTCCATTCGACGCCGGCGTGATAGCCGCCGAGCCAGGCATTGGCGAGCGCGGCCACCAGCAGCAATGCAAAGCCTGCCAGCACCACATGCCGCGGCGCGCCGCGCGACGCCACGAACGCCACCACCAGCGCGAGCGGGACGGCGATGTAATAGGCATAGCGCTGTTCGAGGCAGAGCGGACAGGGACGGATATCCAGCACGAGCTGGAAAAACCACGCCCCCGCCAGCGTCGCGGCGGCAACCAGCGCAAGGACCAGCGCCGGCATCACGGCGGGATCGGCAGAATGGCGCGAGGACGACGATTGGGCGGCGGCAGACGTCACGGACATTCTCCGGAGCAATCCATGCTCAAAAACAGGCAACAGCGTCGTATCCCGCCGCCGGAAGCCTGTCGAGGCACCCGATAATCACATCCGCGCGGGTTGACCGGCAAGCGCCGCCAGCTATATTCCGCCCGCTTCGCGACCCGGCCCCGGCCGATGTCCCGAGGGCCCCTGTGGCGGAACTGGTAGACGCGCTCGACTCAAAATCGAGTTCCGCAAGGAGTGCTGGTTCGATTCCGGCCAGGGGCACCAACAGCACAGATATAGATACAGACACCGGCCCCGTCTCTACCATCGGCTTCCAAAGCGACGCTGCCAGCGTCGGCGCCGCGCCCCACCAACTCCGCCTTCGAAACCGTGGAGCCGCGCGAGTTGCCAACGGCCCACGGCAACGCTCGCCGTCTGCTGTCCGATCGAGCCTACGACGCCAGGAGCTTGCGTGACGAACTCGCCGCACGCCGCACCAAGGCCGTGATCCGGCAGTGCGAAGGGCAAAGACGACGTCTCCACCTGGCGAATCCAAATTGATCCATCGCAAGGCAAAGTTCTCCTTCGCGGCTAACCTGTCTGCATTGACAGCCGGAGGAGACAGCGAATGCCAGTCTTTTCGAGCCGATTGCGGTCTGGGGCACTCTCTGGCGTTGCACTGGTGACGTTGGTCTCAATCTGCGGAGCGACGCAAGCGGCGGAGTTTTCGGGCACCCTCAAGAAGGTCAAGGACTCCGGCACTATTACCATTGGTCATCGCGAGGCATCCTCGCCATTCTCCTTCCTCGATCAGAACAAGCGACCGGCAGGATACGCGATCGATTTGTGCCTGAAGGTCGTCGACGAGGTAAGGACAATTCTGGAAAAGCCTGATCTCACCGTAAATTATGTTGCCGTCACACCGCAGACGCGGATTCCCTCGGTGGTGGATGGCAAGGTCGACCTCGAATGTGGCACCACCACCAACACGCTCGCGCGACAGCAGCAGGTCGATTTCTCGGCCATCTACTTCACTACCGGCACGCGTTTACTGACATGGAAGGCCAGCAATACGAGGGAAATCGAGGACTTGGCTGGCAAGGCAATCGCGGTCGTGAGTGGATCGACGAACGAAAAAGCGATAAAATCTTTGATCGACGGCGGACAGGTAAAGCGTGCGCAACTCGTGACTGCTAAAGACTATGCAGATGGCATCGGCATCCTCCAGGCGAGGAAGGCTGATGCGTTTGCGACAGACGATATCGTCCTCTTTGGCTTGCTCACCAAGTCTGAGAACGCGCGGGATCTCCAAATTGTCGGCCGCTACCTTACTTACGACCCCTATGGCATCATGCTCCGCCGCGGCGATCCGGACTTTCGCCTGGCGGTAAACAGAGCGCTGACCAGGGTTTTTCGTTCGGGTGAAATCGCCAAAATTTACGGCAAATGGTTCGACCCCATGTCTGTCCCCATGAGCCAGCTACTGAAAGCCGGGTTTGAGTTGCAGGCGGTCCCTGAATAACATTCCGAGGATCGGGAACTCGCTCGACAACATGGTCCGTGCCGAGCTCGGCGCTCCAAGTCCGGATTGTCAGAGTTGGGTCACAAGGCGACATCGGCCGGCAGCCCGAGCAGGTCTGCTTTACCGCCGACAACGGACATCGGCGTTGGCGGATGCGATGTCGGCTTTGGGCCGATTCCGTTGAAGAAGTCCGTCCCGCGACAAGGCGGCAGGCTCAGCTAGTCCCCGTAGCCGACCAGAGCCTTCACTTCGAGATACTCCTCGAATCCGAACACACCGAACTCGCGTCCGTTGCCGGATTGCTTGTAGCCGCCGAACGGCAGGCTACGGTCGAACGGGGCGCCGTTGAAATAGACGCGGCCGGCGCGGATACGGTTGGCGACGGCGCGAGCGCGGCCGACGTCGCCGGACTGGACGAAGCCGGCCAGCCCGAACGGCGTGTCGTTGGCGATCTCGATTGCCTCGTCCTCGGTGTCGTAACCGATGATCGACAGCACGGGGCAGAAGATCTCCTCCCGCGCGATCTTCATCTGCGGGTTCACGTCGCCGAACACGGTGGGGCGAACGAAGTAACCGCGGTTGAGTTCGGCCGGGCGGCCGATCCCGCCGGCCACCAGGGTCGCGCCGTCATCGATACCCGACCGGATCAGCCGTTGCACTTTCTCGAACTGCGCCTGGCTCACCAGCGGCCCCATGGTGGTGGCCGGATCGAGCGGATCGCCGGGGCGAATGGCGGCGACCGCCTCGCGCGCCGCTGCGAAGGCCGCCTCGCGCTGCCCGCGGGGAATCAGCATGCGGGTCGGCGACTGGCAGTTCTGGCCGGCATTGGTGTAGCAGGCGTGAACGCCCTGGGTCACGGCGGTCTTCAGGTCCGCATCGTCGAGGATGATGTTGGCCGATTTGCCGCCGAGTTCCTGCGCGACGCGCTTGACGGTATCCGCCGCGAGCTTGGCAACGCGGATGCCGGCCGCGGTCGATCCGGTAAACGACACCATGTCGATCTCGGGATGAGCGGCGATCGCCTCGCCGACGATGGGACCGTCGCCGTTGACGAGATTGAAGACGCCCGCAGGCAAGCCTGCATCGTCGACGATCTCGGCGAACAGCATCGCGCTGAGCGGCGCAACTTCGCTCGGCTTCAGCACGATTGTGAAACCGGTTGCAAGCGCCGGTGCCACTTTCGAAGCCACCTGATTCAGCGGCCAGTTCCAGGGTGTGATCAGGCCGCAGACGCCGATCGGCTCGCGGCGGACGATACCGCTGCCCATCCGCTCCTCGAACCTGTAGCTCGCCAGCACCCGCGCGGCTTCCTCGAAATGGAACAGCGCGACGGTCGCCTGGCGTTCGGTCGCAAACGTGATCGGCGCACCCATTTCCAGCGTCATCATCCGCGCCAGCTCCGGCAAGCGAGCCCTGAAGCCGTCGATGATCGCATGGAGCCAGCCAAGGCGCTGTTCGACACTGGTAGCCGAATAGACCGCAAAAGCGCGGCGCGCAGCCTTTGCCGCCCGGTCGACGTCGGGCGGTGAACCAAGGCTGACCTCTGCGAAAATCTCCTCCGTCGCAGGGTTGGTGATTCCGAGAGCTGAAGGAGCAACCGGATCCACCCAGGCACCATCGATGTAGAATTTAGATCTGTTCATCAGAGATGCCGGCCTTCGTCCACGGGAACCACAATACCCGTTGAACTCGTGAGGTTGACGATGCAGGCGATCGCCGCTCTGGCGACGTCGTCGGGCGTGGTGAGGTGGGCCAGCGGCAGCTTCTCGGCGACCTTCTGCAGTTGGTCCCGGGTACGGCCGGCGACGAAATCCGTATCCACGCCCGCCGGCGAGACCGAGAACACGCGGATGCGCGGCGCCAGCACCTTTGCCAGCGCAATGGTGAGCGCATCGACGCCGGCCTTTGCGGCCAGATAGGCGAGACTGCTGCCGAGCCCGGTGCGGGCCGCGATCGACGAAATGTTGACGATGGCCGCGCCGCTGCCACGGTCCAGCAGCGGACGGAAGGCGCGAACCATCGCGAACGGACCGCGCAGGTTGAGCGAAACCGTCCGGTCGAAGATGTCGTCGGTCAGGCCGGCGAGATCGTTGGCAGGCACCGGCGTCGTGGCGCCGCCGCAATTCACCAGCACGTCGAGCCTGCCATATTGCCGGTCCACGGCTGCCGCCGCTTCGGCAATCGAACCGGGATCGTCGATGGCGATGCGCAGCGCGAGATGGCCGCTGCCTTGCAGGCCCGCGACCACTTCATCGGCCTGGACCGCGCGGCTGTTGTAGCCGACCACGACGGCCGAACCCATCGCGGCAAGGCGCGCCGCGATGGCCTTGCCGATGCCGCTGTTGCCGCCGGTAACGAGCGCGACCGTCGGGATCGACAGCGCGGGAATTTCAATGCCGGTCATATTCGTTTCAGCGACCTTCCGGCGCTACATCGTGATTTTCGCCGCCTCGATCACGGGACGCCATTTGGCCTGTTCGCCCGCAATGAACGTCTTGAGATCTTCCGGCGTGCCGCCGACGCCCTGCAGCGAATTCTGCTCGAGAATGGCCCTGCCCTTGTCGCTGTTGAGGAATGCGTTCACCGCGACATTCACCTTGCCGACGATGTCAGGCGGCGTGCCGGTGGGCGCGACGATCGCGTACCACGCCGTTGCCTCGAAGCCCGCAAAGCCCGCTTCCTGCACCGTCGGCACATCGGGCAATTGCGTGACCCGCCGGGTGGTCGTCACTGCCAGCGGGCGCAGCTTGCCGCCCGTCACCAGCGGCAGATAGGTCGGCATGAAATCCATGGCGACGTCGACCTGCCCCGAAAGCAGATCCGTCATCAGCGGCGCCGAGCCGCGATACGGCACATTGGTCATGTCGACGCCGGCGAACTGCTGGATCAACGCCGAGGTAATGTGGCCCAGCGTGCCGTTGCCGGGATGGCCGACATTGACCTTGCCCGGATTCTGTCTGGCATAGGCGATCAGTTCGACCAGCGACTTCGCCGGAAAGTTCGGCGTCGCCGTGATCATCATCGGAGATTTGGCGACCAGCACGACCGGCATGAAGTCGCGTCCGGAATCGTAGGCCAGCGCCTTGTACATGAACTTGTTGAGCGCAATCGGCGCCGGTGTGCCGAACAGCCACGTATGGCCGTCAGCCGCCGCCCTGGCGACCGCGGTGCCGCCAAGGTTCCCGCCGGCGCCGGCGCGGTTGTCGACGATGAACTGCTTGCCGAAATCCTCGCTCAACGCATGCGCGACGGCGCGCGCCAGCGTATCCACGGCCGCGCCCGCCGGGAACGGAACGATCATGGTGACCGGACGGCTCGGCCACTCCTGGGCGCCGGCGCCGGAAATCGGTGCGATGGCGAGTGCGAGACTGAACAGGCCAAACGTGAGCAGGCGCATGTGCTCTCCCGATACCCCAAAGGTCCTGCGTCTATTCACCGGCAAACCTGTCGAGGCCCTTGCGCTGCAGCCATTTGGACATTTCGGCCGCGACGGCTTCGTTGTTGAGGTCGGCAAAGGCGATATGCGTGTTGCCGCGCAGCCCGGCCTCGGGCAGCAGCAGCACCTCGCAATCGCCGCCGTGACGATTGACGATGCCGCAGAACGTCCTGGCCACGTTGACCGAGGTGGCCCAGATCGGTCGCGAGTCGGTGTAGTCGCCGAACACCATCTGGATCGGGAATTTCGTCAGCTTCTTGAATTCCGCGAGCGGCACGGAATTCGGACCGTACGGCGCGTTCGGCTTCGGTTCGGGCCCCTCGCCTTCCGGGAAGACAAAGCCGGGGGTCTCATAGGCAACGATGCCCTTCATGTTGTCGGTCTTCGCCTTGAGCGCCGACAACAGCGCGCGCCAGCCGCCCGCCGAATTGGTCACGGCAATCACGGGGCCGATCCGGTCGATGGCCTCGCCGCCGGCTTCGGCCTGCAGCAACGCGTTCTCGAGCGTATCGAACTCGTCGTAGCGGGCGCGGGTCGCCTGGTTCCATGCTTCCTTGTCGGCGGTCGGGAATTGCAGGCCCGGATGCCAGTTCAGATAGGTCAGGCCGAAACGCCAGGCGGCGAAATTGCGCTGGTCGAAATATTCCGGCGTGTAGGTGATCGCCTCGCAGCTCCAGTTGGCGCGGCCGACACGCGGGCCGTCCCACAGATAGACCGGATAACCCTGGCGCAGAAAAATGCTCTTGTAGCCTTCGCCGCCGTCCCAGCGGTTCTCCCACACTTTCGTGCTGGAGCTGTGCCACATGATCAAACCGACATTGCGCCGCTTCGCCGGGATGAAATACTCGACATAGCCATGGTCGCAGGAAAGCGTCTGGCCGGGATCTCCTGGCTTGGCAATGACCTTGCCGCCGACCTCGTAGGCGCCGGTCGATTCCAGAACGATCGGCGGCTTCGCCTTCCTGGCTTCGCCTTGCGCAAAGGCCGCCGTGGCGGTTCCGGCCAGCAGCAGCGCCGCGACAACCGGCCGCCACCGCTTGCAGGCTTTCGATCGGCTTCGACCGCAATTCATGATCGGCCTCCTGGTCAGGCGGCGTTCTGCGCCGCCGGTTGCGCTGTCGGAAGATTGAGAAAGCCGGCAGCGTTGTCGCTGAGCAGTTTCCTGATCGCGGCGCGCGGCATCTG